>JAYRVQ010000272.1:0-1980 GCA_041918465.1 Anaerolineales bacterium | reverse complement strand
TGATTTCCAAAACAAGGACTCCTTCCATGTGCGCTTTGAGAAGACCGGCTACCAGCCTTTGGTAATCGAACGCCACGGTGAGATGATCAGCGTCGCGCATTACTTCGAGCAGAACGGCGACCTGATCGCCGACCCGGATGTGGAATTGCATTATCCCTCCTGGGTGCCGACCGGCATCACCCAAGCCTTCTTTGGGTATCGCTCGAAGTTCATCGAGCGCGATGGAAAGACTTATATCGACACCCGCTTTCACAAGGAGGTCTCATCCTTCCTGAGCATGTGGGCGCGCAATATCAAGGCGCAGGGTTGGGCGGAGGGAGGCAGGATATCCAATGACTAACATCCGCTTCGTCTACATGTACCGCGATGCCAGCAATTACAAGCAGCATGGCGAGGCCATCTTCCCGAATGAAACCCTGTTGACCGTTGAAGATGTTGATACACAAATACGCTCCCTTCTTTCCGATGGATTGTTTTTCATCGCCCGCCAGGTACAGATCGAGGAACGCTTCTTCGATGTCGTAAGCGAGGACGATCATCCCTGGCATGAGTTTGTCTCCGTGGAGGTGACTACCGATCCCGCCTTTGATCCCGTCCCAGATGATAAACGTGAAATAAACGCCTTTCTGAAGGAACTAGAACAGGCGCATCATACCGGCTGGGATGAGACGCAGGTGCGTGAGGATCTCATTCATCAGATCGAGAAAGAAAGGCAGGAATTGAAACGGTGGCTCGCCTCCAGAGGGGAGGATGTTGATAACCATCTGTCTTGCGGATAATCCGCTAAACTGATATACTGAAAATCAGACAGGAGCTACTTATGAATAACAATACTTTCCAGGTACAGGTCGTCCGCCGGGGCATCATCACCCTCCCCAAGGAACTTCGAGACCACAACAACATCGAAGAAGGTGACACTCTCACACTCATTGACTTGGGGGATGGTGTGGTGGTCATAAGCCCCAAACGTTCACGTGTGGACGAAATAGCCGACAAACTTGCCAAAGAATGGCAGGACTCCGGAGAGTCCCTTGAATCAATGTTGAGCACACTGCGCGAGGTCCGGGCGGAATATGACACCAAAAAATCATAGAGTCTTTCTCGATACCAGCGTGATCTTTGCCGCCGTGCTTTCCCCGACTGGCGGCGCGCGTAAATTGTTTCTGCTGGGCGAAGCTGGCTTATTGCAATTGGTGGTCGGTCCCACCGTCCTTAATGAATGCCAGGACGTTGTGCAACGCAAGGTTCCCACCTCCCTGCCGACTCTGGCCCAACTGCTTGCCAGCGCCTCCCTTGAAACATCACAAGCGCCGACCAAAAAGCAGATCAGCGCCGCAGAAGCCCATGTTCAATATGTGCCGGATGCGCGTGTTCTGGCGGAAGCCATCCTTGCCAAACCAGATTGGTTCGTCACTCATGATAAGGAACATTTCCTGAAGCATCGCAGCCGCATCGATCTGCCTTTCGAGATCGGCACACCAGGGGATGTGCTCCAGCGTTACAAGGATGAGTTTATCCTGCCATAACCAAATAAACTATTTTCCATAAACTGCGGGCTCGGTAACCACCGAGCCCGCAGTTTTTATTTCCAAGGAGGTTCCATGTTTCCATCCAAACCGGACCTGGTCATCCTGCCCTTCAAAGCGGTGCTGATCGGTTCGGATATTTCCCTAACTCTTGAGCAAACCCTGTCCCTGTTGCGGAGCGGTGTACACGTCCAGATCGAGCGCAGTCAACCTGGCGCGCCGGATGCCATCGGCTGGACGATCTTCCGCCGTACATCCAGGAAGTATCTGTACGAGAACGAACCCCTCTTCCGCTTCGAACGCGGCGCACGCCGCTACATCCGCAAAGCTTATGCCATTCATTACTCGCTGCTTGGTGATGATGGCATGACCCATTCCCATCTGCATCTGTAAAGGAATAAACCATGAACGATCATGTCATTGAAGAAATGGCGGACGCCATTTCAACCGAACT
>JAYRVQ010000271.1:0-1654 GCA_041918465.1 Anaerolineales bacterium | reverse complement strand
GTTTGGTCTCACGAGCGGCATGGCAATCTTCACCGCCCAATTTTGGGGCAAAAAAGAGATCGAACCCATTCGCAAAGTACTGGGCATCAGCATTATTTTTTCGTCAGGGATCGCGTTGCTCTTCACCCTCGCGGCGACTCTCATCCCCGAAACCCTGATCGGTTTTTACACAAACGACATGAAAGTCGTCGACCTCGGCAGTAGTTATCTTCGCATTGTCGGATTTACCTACATCCCCGTTGCGCTTGCAACCTCATACATTGCGGTTCTGCGGAGCATTCAATTTGTACGTATCACGGTCATTGCTTCCACGATTGCGCTTGTTTTTAAGACAATTCTTGGCTACCTTCTGATCTTTGGTATTGGCGGACTCCCCACTCTCGGTGTGCGCGGCGCGGCGATCGGCACCGCCGCGGGCTGGACCCTGGAATTGATACTCATCGCTGTCCTTGTCTACGCCCAGAAGACGCCTCTTGCCACCAATCCCCTGACATTTTTTCAGTTTGACCTGTCCTTTCTGGGGCGCGTCCTCAAGACGGTCAGTCCCGCGGTGGCGAACGAGATGTTCTGGTCGTTGGGGATCACCACCTACAACGCCGTCTATGCCCACATCGGCACGGACGCGATTGCCGCCATCAATATCAACGGGACGATAGAGGAACTCTCCTTTGTCGCCTTTGTGGGGATCGGTAATGCATGTGCGGTCATCGTGGGGAATCGCATCGGCGCGCAGCAAAAGGAGCAAGCCTACCAGACTGTGATCCGCATCGCCGCATTGAGCGTGATCTTCGCATGGACGATTGGCATCCTCGTCTTCTTTGGCCGCGACCTGGTGACGAATTTTTACGAACTTTCACCAGGCGGTGCGAATAACGTGCGCATGCTTTTACTGGTGATGGGATGCACGGTTTGGATCAGGATGTACAACTTTGTGGTCTTCATTGGCGCACTGCGCGCAGGTGGCGACACGCGCTTCGCCCTTATCATGGAAATATGTTCCATCTGGCTGATCGGCGTTCCGGCCGCGTATCTGGGCGCGTTCGTTTTTCATTTCCCAGTCTATTACGTTTATCTCATGGTGATGATCGAGGAAGCCGCCAAGGCCATTGTAAGTTCCTGGCGTTTCCGCTCACGCAAGTGGATCCACGATTTGGTGAACGTTTAAACCGCCTCTCTTCTAGCCAGGATTGCTTCCAATACGCCACCACCACTAGCCAACGCTTTATCCGAGACCAGCCTGCACAGTGACGGGTCATCGCGCGCGTCCACATCGCCGAGTTTCAGGCCGCGGGTGACGGTCGTGCCGTCGGGGAGGAGTCCGCGCAGGACGCCTGCAAACGGGCTGCGAATTTCAGATTTACGGTTTACGATTTTAGATTGGATTTCCGCAACGAGTTGATCTTTTTCAAGGCGGTCGCCGATGTTCGTGTGAGCAATGAGGAGACCGTCTTCTTCGGCTCGCAAAACGCGGCGCGGGTCGCCTTCGGGCTGTCCGCTGTCGGGCGTGGTCGCGCCTTCCCAGTAGACGCGTCCGAGGGCGTGGCCGCGGCGGGTTTCGATGACAGCGTGGCAATCGCGTCCGGCGTGGAATCCAGGCCCAAGTCCAATGTGAAGCGGGACGGGAGTCGGGAGAGGCAGAGGGGAGGATTTCGTC
>JAYRVQ010000270.1:0-3318 GCA_041918465.1 Anaerolineales bacterium | reverse complement strand
TGTTGACCGCCGTCGGCTTGCCCCACACGCCGTAGGTCGGCGGGTAAGGCGGACGGGCGCGTGGCTGTCCGCGCTTGCCCTCGATGGATTCGATCAGCGCGGTCTCTTCGCCGCAGATGTACGCGCCTGCGCCAGCATGCAAGTGAATGTGGAAGTTGAAATCTTTCCCAAAAATATTATCACCCAGCAGGCCGCGTTCTTCTGCCTGATGGATGGCTTTCTCCAAACGTTTGTAACCAAGTTTATACTCGCCGCGGATGTAAATGTATCCCGCCTCCGCGCCCACGGCGTACGCGGCAATCGTCATCGCTTCAATCAGGCTGAATGGATCGCCTTCGATGACCATGCGATCCTTGAACGTGCCAGGCTCGCTTTCGTCCGCGTTGCAAATAATATATTTGGGACTGCCCTGCGCGCCGCGCACAAATTCCCATTTGCGTCCCGTCGGGAAGCCTGCGCCGCCGCGTCCCTGCAAACCAGATTTATCCACTTCGGCGATGACCTGTTGCGGTGTCATCTCGAATAGGGCTTTGCCGAGCGCCGCGTATCCATCGTGGACGAGATAATCGTCCAAACTTTCGGGGTCAATCAATCCGACCCGTCCCAGCACAACGCGTTGTTGGACAGGTAGGACTCCCGAACGCGTCCGCAACCAGGCGATCTCACCCACCGATTCGCGCATCCGCCCGACCAGCGAGCGGACAATATGTCCCTGAAGCAAATGCTCCTCGACGAGAAGCCGCACATCATCCGCGGTGATCGGACCGTAGACCACGCCCTCAGGGTAGATCATCACCAGCGGCAGGTCATCCTGTTCGCCCACACTGCTGATCGTGCTGACCTTGATCTCGTCCAGCAGGCCGTGCGAGCGAATCTCCGCCTGCAAAGCGCGGAACACATCCTCCGATCCTCGCTCGACACTGACAGGATCATTTGAAACCAAAACCAAAGCGCGTGGGGCTTTCATGCTTCACCTCCCTGCACCTTCGCCAATATCTCAGGCACTCGCGCAGGTGTTAGGTTGCCATAAAGTTGATCGTCCACCAAAATCACGGGCGCGACACTGCACAAGCCGATACAACTCGTCGTCAGCAGAGTCCATTCGTTGTCGGGGGTTGTCTCTCCAACCCCAATCCCTAAATGACTTTGAATCGCCTCGATCACTTCGCGCGCGCCCACCACGTGACACGGCGCGCTCTCGCAAAAACGGATCACATGTTTGCCCACCGGTTGGAGCGAGAACATGCTGTAAAAACTGGCGGTCGCGTAGAGATGACTGTCCGCAAGGAAGAGTCCGTCTTCGGGCGTGTTGATGGCACGGCGGATCTTTCCCAACGCTTCCACGGGGATGTGGCCGAACGCCTCGTTGAGTTCGCTCAAGATCGGGATCACTTCCGCTCGCCGCGCGCCGTGATGTTGCACGAGCCGCTCGATGACCTCATCCAATTCGGTTTCGGTGTAGGTCTTGTTCATTAGATCTTCTCCACGACAAATTCCTGCACGATGAGTCCCTTCTCGATGTGCTCCGCGAAAATCCGTTGCGCCACCGCGGGCGTCACCTTTCCATACGTGACCTGCGGACGGTCTGTCTCCGTCACCTGGATGACAGGCTCTAGCGCACACAGACCGATGCACCCGACCTTTTTCAACTGGACGCCGTTCGCTTCTTTCTGAACGATGAGCTGGTTCAGCGCCTTGAACGTTTCCTCCGCCCCAACCGCGATCCCGCAACTCCCCAACGAGACGCGGATCTGGAACCGATTCTTCTGGGCACTTTCGCGTTCCTTCTGGAGCGCGGCTTCTTTGGCCTTCTTCAAATCTTCCATCGAACGGATGCGATCCATGTAGCACCTCTTTTTTACTGCAACGTGTAGAGCAAGTCTATAGACTTGCTCTACAGAATTACGTTTTCTCTTCCACCAACGCGCCATTCTCCACGACGATGCAGGGCAGGACCTCGGTCACGCCAGACACAGGCTGGACATCCGAAAGCAGAATATCGTGGATCTCCTCGATATTCCGTGCCTGCAACATGAGAACCGCGTCATACCGCCCGTAAACCATGTACGATTCGGTGACAGGTTTCAGGCGGCATAACTGGTGATAGGCATCCCTGCTTTCGAGAGACGCAAATTTGATGAGAACCAGCGCCTTCATAGTTTTCTCGTCTTCGAGGGTGCGTCGCACCTAACCCTGACGGCCAGCCCGCTTAATGGAGCGAATCTTCGCTTGAGCCAGCCGCGTTAAACATGGTGCGACGCACTCGCATGCTCGCGGTGAGTCGTTACATTTTATTTACAATACTTCGGGCGTTCTGTCATTGGATGGATGCGGATTTTTGTCCCCCATTCGAACAAGCAAAACGACCGCCATTGTGGACGGTCGTCTGAACGTTTGTGGAGAGGGGATGTCAACTTTTGTGGAATTGTAGAAGTGGTGCGGAATGGCATTCCGCATATCCTGAATTGGCGGGATACCATCCCGCCCCACGGCCATCTATTTTTTTTCTGACTCTGCTTCATCCAGCGACGTCAACCCCGTCCTCAGCGCATACAGCGTGGCCTGGACGCGGTTCGCCAGTTGCAGTTTCCCCAAAATATTGCTCACGTGCGTGCGGACGGTGGCCTCGCGCACGAACAGCCGACGCGCGATCTCCTTGTTTTCCACGCCCTGCGCCAGCATTTGCAGGATCTCCACCTCGCGCTCCGTCAGCGGGGACGGGGTGAGCGGCTCCTGAGCGGGACGGTTCAACTCCTGGATGACTTTCCGCGCAATCGTCGGGTGGATGGACAGTTCGCCGCGATACACTTGTCGGATCATGCGGATCAGGTCTTCGGGGTCGGAATCCTTGAGCAAATAGCCAAGCGCGCCCGCCTTGATGGATGGGAAGACCTTATCGTCCGCCGCGAAACTGGTCATCACCAGAATCCGCGCACTGGGATTCTCAGCAGTGATTTTCTCGATGGCTTCGATTCCGCCCATCTCAGGCATGACCAAATCCATCAGCACCACATCGGGCAGAAGACTTTTCATCTTCTCAATGGCGTCCTTGCCGTTGACCGCCTCGCCGACCACCTGAATATCCTCCTCCTCCCCCAACAGGGACTTGATTCCCCGCCGCACAACGGGATGATCGTCCACGATCATGACTCGGATTGGGTTGCTCATGGTTGGCTCCTGTGTGATGTGGAGCGGGATGGTATCCCGCTCATTATAGGCGTGCGGAATACCATCCCGCACCACAAAATCTATTAATTCCTATTCTATCGCGTGTCCCAGCAACGGAATCTCCGCCTTGATCCGCGTCCCTTCTCCTGG
>JAYRVQ010000269.1:0-5166 GCA_041918465.1 Anaerolineales bacterium | reverse complement strand
GATGGAACTGATCTCGCAGGCCGTTGTGATCCTGAAGAAGATCTACCATCCGCATGCCTTCAACGTGGGCGCGAACATCGGCAAGGCGGCGGGCGCGGGCGTACCCGACCACGTTCACATGCACATCGTCCCGCGCTGGACGGGGGATTCGAATTTCATGTCCATCCTCGGCGAGACGCGCGTCCTGCCTGAGACGATCGAGGAGACGTATAACCGGATCAAGGATGGTTGGGTGTAACTTTATCATGTATAAAATTTGCAAAGCCGCACTTGAAGATTCTCGTGGAATAGCCGAAGTCCAGGTGGACAGCTATCGCACGGCCTACGCGGTCTTCTTTCCAAAAGCGTATATTGACCATTTCACCTATGATGAACAAGAGCAGGATTGGATCGATCTTCTCAAAAAAGAGACGGATGACATCCTGTTGGTGGCTTTGTCCACGGAAGGTCAAGTAATCGGATACGCGTTCGCCAGAGCAGAGGCTGAAATCCACCCTGGATATGACTCGGAAGTCCTTGCTTTGCACGTGAGAAAAACCTATCAGCGGAACGGTATCGGAAAGGCATTGCTACACAAGGCAGTTGAAGAACTCGAACAACGGGGAAGCAAGTCCGTCATGGTGTGGACATTGAAAGGCAATCCGATCCGAAAGTGGTACGAAAGTCTGCAAGGCAGGCTCATCAGCGAGAAAAGTTATCAGGTGGACGATTGGACTATTGATGAAGTCGCCTATGGCTGGGAAAAGATTTCTACGCTACGAAAGGAAAATCCCATGCGCGCCTACCTTCTCCCCCTCATCTCCCTCTTCGAGCAAAACGCGGACTCGGCGCAGGTCGCGCCGATGAAGGCATATATGCGCGACCAGTTCGAGTATCTGGGAATCAAATCCCCTCAATTCAAACTATTGATGAAACAGCACATCGCCGAGCATGGACTTCCTCCAGTGGATGAATTGGATTCCATCGCGCGCGAGTTGTGGTCCCTGCCACAACGGGAATTCCAGTATGTTGCAATCAGCTTCTCCGAAAGACTGAATGAGCAATTGCCGAAAGAATTCATCAAAACACTGGAAACCATGCTCATCACAAAATCGTGGTGGGACACAGTGGATTCCATCGCGGGAAGCATCGTGGGAGTCCACTTTCGCCGTTTCCCCACCGCGCGGGAAAAATATCTCGCCAAGTGGCGCAAGTCGGAAAATTTTTGGTTGCGGCGGACTTGCATCCTCTTCCAACTCAATTATAAGGAAGAGACCGACTTTCCCCTATTGTGCGATCTGATCCGCGAGAACCTCGGATCGAAGGAATTTTTTATCAACAAGGCCATCGGCTGGGCGCTCCGTCAGTACGCGCGGACGGACCCCAAGGCCGTGAAGAAATTTGTGAAAGCAACTGACCTGCATCCGCTCAGTCGACGCGAAGCGATGAAGCATCTGGAAGAGTAGGTTGGGCGTCCAAAGAAATTGGCGCGACAAGATATGACAAACGTCAATTGGTTTTTAAGTTCCAAAAGCCTATAATTTTCTAAAACAGACTATTTCGGGAGAGGAGAGTCGTCATGCTGGAAATCTTGATCCTGATCGCGTTGACCAGTCGCGTGGGAAAGATCGTAGAGGCCAAGGGACTCAAAAGCGGGGGATACAAATGGGGCGCGGTCGGTCTTTGGTTTGGTGGAGAGATTGGAGGGGCAGTGATCGGGGGAGTCATCGCCGCCACGACCAATAGCGATTTTCAGTGCCTGACATATCTCGTCGCACTGCTCGGAGCGGCGATTGGCGCGTGGGTGGCGGTCACCATTGCCAAAGACGCGGAACCTCTCCCTGGCTATCCCAAAGTCCCCCTGCCTCCTCAAAACCCATCATAATCGCTGGAAATATTTACCCTGCATTTCACAAGAGTGTCTAAAAGAATGGGCTATGGAATTTCTCACCACAGAGAACACGGAGTCCACAGAGATTTTTTAAGGAGATTTCCTCCGTGATCTCTGTGCGCTCCGTGGTTAAATCTCTTGGCAAGCCCACGAGATTAGACACTCCCTATTTCATAAGCAAAACACATTTGTCGTCACTGGCATATAATTCATCTTGTCCAACAACACACCAACAGGAGCAACCATGAGCGAGAATGAAGCCGTCATCTTGAGCGCCGTCCGCACGCCGAGCGGAAAATTCCAGGGAAGCCTCGCAGGATTCCCCGCGCCGAAACTGGGTGCCATCGTCGTTAAGGCCGCGGTCGAACGCGCGGGCGTGAATCCATCCGACATTGACGAGGCCTTCATGGGCAACGTCGTCTCCGCGGGGCTGGGACAGGCGCCCGCGCGCCAGGCAGTGATCAGCGCGGGACTGCCCTCCTCGGTCGGCGCGACCAGCATCAACAAGGTCTGCGGCTCGGGGATGAAAGCCGCCATGTTGTCGGCCGCGTCCATCAAGGCGGGCGACGGCCAACTCTTCGTCGCGGGTGGATTCGAGTCCATGAGCCGCGCCCCCTACCTCGTCAACGGGCGAAGCGGCGAACTTCGTTTCGGTCACGTCCAATTCACGGACGCCCTGCTCAACGATGGTCTGTGGTGCGCGCTCGAAAATTGGAGCATGGGCGCGGCCGCCGAATTCATCGCGGCCGAATACAACGTCACGCGCGAGGCGATGGACAAGTTCGCCTTCGAGAGTCACCAGAAAGCGCTTGCCGCCAGCGACGCGGGAAAATTCAAAGCGGAGATCGTCCCCGTGGAAATCCCCAGCAAAAAGGGCGTGACCATTTTCGACACCGATGAAGCGCCGCGCCGCGACACTACGTACGACGGTCTCGCGGGACTGAAACCTGCCTTCCAAAAGGACGGCAAGGTCACCGCTGGAAACGCTCCGGGTCTCAACGACGGGGCGGCGGCCACCGTGATCGCGAGCCGCGCCTACGCTGACGCGCACGGACTCAAGCTGCTTGCGAAGATTGTCGGCTATGACCAGTACGCGGACGAGTCGAAATACCTCTTCCGCGCACCTGCGCTGGCAATCCCCAAATTGCTGAAAAAAATCGGATGGACTCTCGCCGACGTGGATCTGATCGAGCTCAACGAGGCCTTCGCCGCGCAAGTGCTGGCGGACGGGTACGCGCTTGCCGATTCAGGCTGGGACTGGGCGAAGGTCAACGTTAACGGCGGCGCAATCGCGCTCGGACATCCCATCGGCGCCAGCGGCGCGCGCGTCCTGACGACGCTCATCTACGCATTGAAGGATCGCGGACTGAAGCGCGGTATCGCGTCGCTGTGTCTTGGCGGAAGCGAAGCCGTGGCAATGGCAGTGGAGTTAGATGACTAGAGAATAGAGAGTAGAGAGCAGGTACTGATCTCTGCTCTCTATTTATCTACTCTCTGAAACAAGGAGACATCATGGATATAAAAAATATTTTCATCATCGGCGCGGGAACCATGGGCAACGGCATCGCGCAGGTTGCGGCAACTTCGGGATACAACATCACCTGCATGGATGTAATGCCCGCCGCGCTCGAAAAGGCGAAGGCTGTAATCGCCAAATCCACGGCAAAACTGCTTGAAAAAGGAGTCGTCACTGCCGAGCAAAAAGCCAACGCGGACAAAATCAATTTCGTCAGTGACATGTCCACGATGAAAGACGCGGACCTGGTCATCGAAGCCGCGACCGAAAACCCCGAATTGAAGTTCAAGATCTTCAAGGACATGGATGCCAATGCGCGCGAAGGCGTGATCCTCGCCACGAACACCTCGTCCATTTCCATCACGAAAATTGCCGCGGCCACGAAACGGCCTGACAAAGTGATCGGGATGCACTTCATGAATCCCGTCCCGTTGATGAAACTGGTGGAGATCATCCGCGGTCTCGCCACCACGGACGAAACGACAAAAACTGTCGTGGACATCTGCAAAGTGATGGGCAAGGAACCTATCGAGGCCAATGACTCGCCTGGGTTCATCTCCAACCGCATCCTTTGCCCGATGATCAACGAGGCGGTCTTTGCCCTGCAAGAGGGCGTCGGGACTCCCGAAGCGATTGACTCGGTGATGAAACTCGGCATGAACCACCCGATGGGTCCGCTCACGCTCGCCGATTTGATCGGTCTCGACGTTGTACTGTTCGTGATGGAAGTGCTGCAACGCGACCTCGGCGACGACAAGTACCGCCCCGCGTATCTGCTCCGCAAGATGGTGGATGCGGGATATTTGGGGAGGAAATCGGGACGAGGATTTTACAACTACGTATAGTCTGAAAAGCTACGAAAACAGAACAGCCGCCAGCAGTTGCTGGCGGCGGTTTGTTATAATCACCCAAATTCGCCGTGGAGGGCACAATGGACCAAGTCTACGATTACGTGATCGTCGGTTCGGGGTTCGGGGGCAGCGTCGCCGCGATGCGGTTGACGGAAAAGGGCTACTCGGTGCTGGTGATCGAAAAGGGGAAACGCTTCACCGAAGAGACGTATGCCAAAACCAACTGGCAATTCTGGAAATACCTCTGGCTGCCTGCCATCCGTGGACACGGTATTTTGCAGATCAGCATCTTGAAAGGCGTGATGGTGCTGCACGGCGCGGGCGTGGGCGGCGGGAGTCTCGGTTACTCGAACGTGCTCGAAGTCCCGAATGACGAAACCTTCGCAACGCCCGCCTGGAACACGCCCATCCCGTGGGGCGAGACGCTCCGTCCGCATTACGAGACGGCACAACACATGCTCGGCGTGGAACGCAACAACAAATTCTTGAATGCGGATAACATCCTGCGTGAGATCGCCGAGGAACGCGGCATGGGTCACACGTTCCGCGCCACTGATATTGGCGTGTACCTCGGCGAGGCGGGCGTGACCGTCCCCGACCCGTACTTCGGCGGCGGAGGCCCCGCGCGCACGGGATGCAACTATTGCGGCGCGTGCATGGTCGGCTGCCGCTACAATTCCAAGAACACACTTCCGAAAAACTATCTCTATTTTGCAGAAAAGAACGGGGCGAAGATTCTCGCGGAGGCGGAAGTCATAGACATTACCCCCCTCCGTCTCCCCCCAAATTCTGCGAATTTGGGGGGAGTGTCCCACAGGGACGAGGGGGGTAAAGCCATCATCTCCCTCCCTGGCGTGCCGCAGGAAATGGAATTCCTCTTCCATCAATCGGTCGTCCCCTACTTGCAGACGCGCTTTGAACTGAACGAT
>JAYRVQ010000268.1:0-2542 GCA_041918465.1 Anaerolineales bacterium | reverse complement strand
GGCACGGTCGTGACGGGACGCGTGGATCGCGGGCATGTGAAAGTAGGCGACCCGATCGAGATCATCGGCCTGCGCGAGACACGCTCGACGGTCTGCACAGGCGTGGAAATGTTCCACAAATCGCTGGATGAGGGACTGGCGGGAGACAACCTGGGTCTGCTGTTGCGCGGCATCGAGCGGGTGGATGTGGAACGCGGGCAGGTGCTGGCCAAACCTGGGAGCATCACACCGCACAAGAAGTTCCTGGCAGAAGTGTACGTGTTGAAGAAGGAAGAGGGTGGGCGGCACAAGGCCTTCTTCAGTGGCTATCGGCCGCAGTTCTACATTCGCACGATGGATGTGACCGGCAACATCACACTCCCGGAAGGCGTGGAGATGGTGATGCCGGGCGACAACGTGAACCTGACGGTGGAACTGATCGTGCCGGTGGCGTTGGAGACGGGTTCGAAGTTCGCCATCCGTGAAGGCGGCTTGACCGTCGGTGCGGGTGTCATCACCAAAATCATCGAGTAAGAAGGTAAGAAATGGCTTCCAAGAAGAAAGATGTGCGCCCAGTCATTACACTTCAATGTAGTGACTGCAAGGAGCGCAATTACACGACCGAGAAAAATCGCCGCAACGACCCTAATCGGCTGGAATTCAAAAAATTCTGCCCGCGTTGCCGCAAACACACGTTGCACCGCGAGACTAAATAGTAAGGGCGGGTCTCAGACCCGCCCCAACCTAGGCCAGTAGCTCAATTGGTAGAGCACTCGTCTCCAAAACGAGCGGTTGTGGGTTCGATTCCTGCCTGGCCTGCCTGATTGGCAACGCCGTCTTCAATGGCGGCGTTTTAGCCGTCAATACGAGCAAGAGGAGTAATCACGTGGCCGACGAGAAAAAACCAAACGCAATCTCACGTTATTTCCGTGAGACCGTTGGAGAACTTCGCAAAGTGAGCTGGCCCACCTGGCCGGAGACCCGTCAATTAACCATCATTGTGGTTGTAGTGATGGTTGTCATGGGTCTGTATCTTGCTCTCATGGATAGTATTGGGCAAGTGCTGATTGAACTGGCGATATCCGCCTCCTAATTTGGATCTGAGGTTTTGATGGACGTGCAGGAACCCGAGAAACAGTATAGCCAGGAGCCGATTGAGCCGGACGAGGCGTATGTGAACCCATCAGATGAACCGGTCTTGACCGATTCTTCCGATGCGGACACGATCAACGCGTCAGCCCGGATCGAGACAGTTGCCGCGGCCGAATCTGTTCTGCCTTCCTCGCTTGGCGCTCCGGCTGATCTGCCCGCAGATGGCGGCCCGGCATGGTACGTGATTCACTGCTATTCGGGCTACGAGAACAAGGTCCGCCACAATCTCGAGCAACGCATCGAGACAATGGGCATGAAGGACCGGATCTTCGATGTGGTCATCCCCACGCAGGAAGAGATCGAAGTGCGGGATGGTAAACGCCGCACTGTGGAACGGCATATCTTCCCCGGTTACGTACTGGTAAATATGGCGCTTTCGGAAGAATCCTGGTACGTTGTCCGCAACACGCCGGGCGTGACGGGTTTTGTTGGTATGGGCAATTCGCCCACCGCCCTGCGCCCCGAGGAAGTGAACCAGATCATCAAGCGCATGGAAGCCGAAGCGCCAACGGTCAAGGTCACTTACAAGGTTGGCGAACGCGTCCGTATTATTGATGGACCTTTCAACGACTTCCGCGGCAATGTGGCTGAAATTGATATGGAGCGCACCAAGGTACGTGTGATGGTTAACTTCTTCGGGCGTGAGACGCCCGTGGAACTGGATTTTCTCCAGGTGGAGAAAGCCTAAATTCAACGGTAACAGGCCGGAGGTCCGGCTTGATACGTGGGAGGGTCTCCCAAATGACCCGCTAAAACCACATAGGAGTAACTATGGCAAAGAAATTGAAAGCAATTGTCCGTCTGCAGATTGAGGCTGGTAAGGCCAATCCTGCACCCCCGATCGGTCCGGCGTTGGCAGGCCACGGCATCAACATCATGGCCTTCTGCAAAGAATACAACGCCCGCACATCGAATCGACAGGGGGAAGTGTTGCCGGCTGAGATCACGGTCTACACCGATAACTCCTTCACCTTCATCCTGAAGACTCCTCCCGCGGCGGTTTTGCTCCGCAAGGCGGCAGGTGTCCCGAAGGGCTCGGCTGTTCCGAACAAGGACAAGGTCGGGAAAGTGACGAGCAAGCAGGTGCGCGAGATCGCCGAATTGAAGATGAAAGACCTGAACGCAATTGACATCGAAGGTGCGATGAAACAGGTCGAAGGCACAGCCCGCAGTATGGGCTTGAATGTGGTTGATTAGATTTGTGGGAGGGTCGCCGCGTGTGACCCGCTTGCACCACGGAGGAACCAATGGCAAAACACGGTAAAAAATATACGGCCGCCGCGGCCAAAGTGAACATTGACCAGCTTTATCTGCCGAAAGATGCGATGGCGCTGGTACGCGAGACAAGCACCACCAAGTTTGACTCAACGGTTGAAGTACACATTCGTACCGGGCTGGATCCGCGTCAGGC
>JAYRVQ010000267.1:0-1687 GCA_041918465.1 Anaerolineales bacterium | reverse complement strand
GCCGTCCGTGAACTGGTGGAGCCACTCGCCCGCCTGTTGACCGGCGTCGGAGGCCAGCGCGGCGTCGAGCGCGGCGCGGTCGTCGAAATAGAATTCGTGGATCTTGAACGGACGCGGTTTGCCCCCATCGTAAATGACATCTTCGATCAGGCTGACGGATTCGCGGCGCAGGCCGGGCATTTGCTCGGCCATGTGCAGAAACGCTTGCCAGCCAGTGACGAATGCCAGCGGGTCGGACGGCTGGCCGAAAAGGATGATGAGTTTGTACATGACTCAATTATAGCCTTTATGGTATCATCCCCTCACAAGGTTTATCCATATGGACGACAAAATCACAATCATCGAAGGTCCGCCGCCCATTTTTGAAGCCGTCAACGACGGCTGGGCCATGGGTCTCAACGAAGGCCCGAACTTTTCCATCCCCCTGCTCACGCGCCTGCGCACGTTCAACGGCCCATCATTGGTCGAGCGATGCTATCGCGCCTGGCACAACCGCGCCAACATCCACCTGCACTATCGCAACGAACTCGGCCTCGAACAGACCGCACCCATCGCCGCCGCCCGCAATATCGAAACACCCGATGGTCACATGCTCCTGCTGTGGGTTTACCTCGACAGCGACAAAGTGGAACTCGAATTTGATTCGGGGGACGATGACTCCGCCGAGGACGGACTCGAATAAACTGGACCGGGCTCCGCGCCCGGTCTTTTATATCCGCCGCCCTGAGCGAAGCCCCGAAGGGGCACAGTCGAAGGGCATTTCAACGGGACATCCCATCAAAAAATGACTCCGCTTCTTTCCAACACTTCGACTTCGCTCAGTGCAAGCCTTCAAGCGGGTGTCCGCACCCTGACGATTAACCGTCCCGAACGCGCCAACGCCTTCAACCTCGAGTTGCTCAACGCCCTCCTGCGCGCCTTCGATGAGGCCGCCAATGACCCGCAGACGCGCGTCCTCGTGTTGACCGGCGCGGGCAACTCATTTGGCGCGGGTCACGACATCACCGAAATGCTGTCCGCGGCGGGGAAGATTTCCTACCGCGAGCATCTCCAACAGACGTACAACCCGCTCATCCTGAAAATCCGCCAGATCGAAAAACCCGTCATCGCCGCGGTCAACGGGATGTGCGCGGGCGCCAGCCTCGGCGTAGCGTTGGCCTGCGACCTGCGCATCGCGGCAGACGAGGCCGCGTTCGTGGTTGGCTTCAGCGGCATCGGACTCGTCCCCGACAGCGGAGTGTCGCTGTTCCTGCCCGCGTTGATCGGCCTCGGCCGCGCGGCGGAATTTTATTTCAGCAACGAACCCATCACTGCCGAGACTGCGCACAAGTGGGGCATGGTCAATCGCGTGGTGCCGTTCAATTTGATGGAATCTGTACAAGTAACTGCCGAACAATTGGCACAGGGACCGGTCGGCGCGTACGGCAAGACCAAGCTGGCGTTCAACAAGGCAATGTATCCGCATCTCGAGGAAGTCCTTGCGACCGAAGCGGATTTACAGGAGGAGGCGGGCAGGTCCAAAGAGCATCAAGAAGGTGTGAAGGCGTTTTTGGAGAAGAGAATTCCGAATTTTATATCGCCATCCTGAGACAAGCATAGTCGAGGGTGGCCTACTAAAAATTGGAGGTGGAAAATGTCAATCAAATCAAAGTTGTTGTACCTGCTTCTCGCGGGGATATTGTTGTTG
>JAYRVQ010000266.1:0-1862 GCA_041918465.1 Anaerolineales bacterium | reverse complement strand
ATGGCATCTTGCGCGTCCCTGCAACACTGGCAACATCAGCGACAGCCTCGAGCGCCGTGAGGGCAATCGTCCCATCGGCGGCGGGGAGGGCGTGGGCAACGTTCCCGCCGAGCGTGGCGGTGTTGCGGACTTGCGGTCCCGCGATCAGATTCGCGGCTTCGGTCAACGCTTGGGCGTGGCGACCAACCAGAGGATCCCGCGCGACGCGGTTGACTGGGACAGCCGCGCCGATGAAGAGCGAGTCCCCGCGCAGTTCAAGCGCAGACATCTCCGGGATGAAAGTCAAATCAATTAATGTATGAACGGGAGAATGATTGCCCTGGCGCAAATCAAGCATCAGGTCTGTGCCGCCCGCGATGGGAAGCGCGGGTCCGGGCGCGGATGCAAGGGCTTGCACGGCCTCCGCGACGGAGGTCGGTCGTTTATATTCCTGCCAAAGGTTCATAGGTGGTGTCCTCTTTCTGCTGGACGGCGGCACTTTTCGATGGGTCGGAACCCAACGCCGCTGGCCGCGAAACGCGCACAGCGACCACCGAACCGATGGATTATTACTTTACAACTGCTGCGCCCTCTTCGGGATGCACGCCTGCCATAAGTAAGCCAAGTTTTTCAGGCGTGGCTTTTTCGCGCGGGACGATATCCATCACCTGGCCTTCATAGAGAACAGCAATTCTATCGGAGAGGGCCAGAATTTCATCGAGGTCTTCCGAGATGAGCAGGATGGCCGTGCCTTTGCGACGTTCGACAAGCAATTGTTCACGCACATATTCGGTCGCGCCGATGTCGAGGCCGCGCGTGGGCTGTGCGGCAATAATGACTCGCGGGTTGCGCGAGATCTCGCGCGCCAGCACCACTTTCTGGATATTGCCGCCGGAGAGATTCTTGGCAAGCGTGTCACGCGAGGGGGTTTTGACGCGGAATTCCTTGATCAAGTGGTCGGCATGGCTGGCGATTCCGCGCAGGTTCAGAAAGCCATTATGAGAATAAGGTTGCTTATGATGCTCTCGCAAAATCATGTTTTCTGCAACAGAAAATTCCTTGATCATGCCATCACGCATCCGCTCTTCGGGGATGTAGGATAACATGCGCGCGGTCAGTTCGCCGGGTGGGAAGTTGGTGACATCCTGACCTTCGAGGCGGACGCGTCCGTCCGTGATCTTTCTTAGACCTGTGATGGACTCTGCCAATTCGCGTTGACCGTTGCCCGAGACGCCCGCGATGCCGAGGATCTCGCCCGAGCGGACCTCGAGGCTGATGCCGCGCAGACCGGGCGTGCCGCGGTCGCTTCCACAGGCAACCGTCTCCAGTTTCAGGCGGACATCTCCAAGGTCCGATCTGCCGCGGTCGGGAGCAAAGCCAACTTCGCGTCCGACCATCCAGTTCGCCAAATCCTGTTTTGTTGTCTCCGAAGTGGGGCGCGTGCCGATCTTACGTCCGTCGCGCAAGACGGTGACGCGATTGCTAATCTCAACGACTTCGTGCAATTTATGAGAAATGAAAATGAGCGCGTGCCCGTCTCGAACCATCTGCTTCATAATAACAAATAACTCGTCCACTTCCTGTGGGGTAAGAACGGCGGTCGGCTCATCAAGGATGAGCAGGGCCGCGCCGCGATAAAGGGCTTTGATGATTTCCACGCGTTGTTGCTGGCCGACGGAAAGTTGCCAAACGTAGACGTCGGGGTCGATTTTCAAGCCGTAGATTTTTGCAAGTTCAAGAATGCGTTTCGACACGCGGTCGAGATCGGTGAGCGCGCCGCGGGAGGATGGCAATCCGAGCGCGACGTTTTCGGCTACGGTAAGAGTCGGCACGAGCATGAAGTGCTGATGGATCATGCCGATGCCAAGGTTGATGGAATCGTT
>JAYRVQ010000265.1:0-3926 GCA_041918465.1 Anaerolineales bacterium | reverse complement strand
GCATTTATCCAGCAAACCTTTGGTGAAACTCTGGATGGAGAATCAGGCCGTCGCGTGGCCGAAAAACTGGTGGAGATTGCCGCCCGATGATTCCCTCTCACGCGATCTTGTTTGTAGCCACTTCCAGCAATGCCACACCAGGCGGTGGGCGCACCCGCATTGTGGACGTGGCGCGTGAAGTCAAAAAGAGAAATTTCACGCCCTACATCCTTTGCTTCGTTTATGGAACGCAGGTGCTTTCCGGGCCGCGTTTTCTTGCACACGGACGCGCGCGGCTGGAGGCAGATTCCGGCTGTCCGGTCTATTATGTTCCCATGCTCCCTTTTGGACGCCTTGCCCTGGTGGATTGGCTGAACAATTGGTTTTGCGGCATGCTCCTGGCATTTTTCTCCCGGCGGTTGCAGGTGGGCATTGTGTATGGACATGGTGTCAAGGCCGGACACCTGGGCCTGTTCGCACGGAAAATGTTGCCGCGCTTGAAGATTGTTTCGGACATTCAAGGGCTGGTGGTGGATGAATACTACTACGAACGCTTCTCATCTGGACCTGATGCTGTGTCGCGGCGCATGGAGCGGGCTGAAGCTGAAACCTTGACCGGCTCCAACTGGCTGATCGTTGTTTCGCAGGCCATGCGGAATCATTACGAGTCCCGCCTGCATCGTCCGCTTAAAAATTCCGCACTCATTCCCTGCGCCACCCGCGCTGATTTCCACCCGGACCAAGAGCGCCGTTCCACCCTGCGCCGCGAACATGGATTGGAAGATAAATTCGTGTTGTGCTATGCCGGCTCGGCAGAAAAATACCAATTACCCGGCGCAATGTGTCGCTTGTTCAAAGAACTCCTTCCGCACATGCCAGATGCTTTCCTTTTGATATTCTCGCACCAGCCGGCTGTTTTTGAGCGGTTTTTGCGCGCCGAAGGTGTCGACTCAGCCTGTTACAAAATCACGTCTGTCCCACACAGCCAGATTTTCGATAACCTGCAAATGGGGGACGCGGGCTTGCTTCTGCGTGATGACTCACAGGTCAATCGCGTGGCGTCACCCACAAAGTTCGCGGAATATTGCCTGTGTGGTCTGCCCGTGCTGACCACGCCCTACGTTGGTGATTTCAGCGAGTATGTGCGCCAATTTTCACTTGGACATCATGTGGATCTTTCAAATTTACAGGCCGATGAGGCTTTGCTGACTTTTCTTCAAGATGTGCATGAGCATCGCGCTGAATATGCCGATCGGTGCGCTGGTTTTGCCCGCCAACATCTCACTTGGGATGTGCATGGTCCGGCGCTGGCCGAGTTGTTTACGTCGCTTTCGCAGTTATGAATATTATTGTTATCTCACATAAAGAGACCTGGCCTGATCCAACCTCGCCCTGTGGCTATTCCACTGTGGGCGGTTTCCCCTTCCAGATGCAGGCCATCTCCAACTTGTTCGGACAGACTACCCTGATGCTTCCCATCCGGTCCACGCCTCTGCCTGTTGGGGCAATCCCGCTGACTGGTCACAATCTGCGTGTTATTCCACTGGCCGAGCCGACTGGTTTGGGTTGGCGGCGCAAGTTGAGTATGATTCCCTGGATTGCGCGTCATGTTGCTTTGCTCTGGCGCGAAATCGCCCATGCCGATTCGGTTCACACGCCGGTAGGTAGTGACATTGGCACGATCGGTCTCTTCATCGCCTTGCTCCAACGCAAGCCTCTTTTTATACGTCACTGTGGCACGTGGGGAAAGCCGGCCTCCTGGCTGGATCGCGTTCTGCAACGCTTTCTTGAATTTATCGCTGGTGGGCGGATCGTGGTTCTGGCAACTGGCGGGGCAGACACGCCGCCTTCCCGCAGAAATCCAAACATTGACTGGATTTTTTCCACCACGCTGACACAGGCGGAATTGGAGCGAACCCCGACTGTTCGTTCATGGTTGCCTGAAACACCTTTGCGATTGATAACTGTGGGGCGGCTTTCGCAGGCTAAAAACGTGGACGCCATTCTTCGTGCCTTGCCGGAAATTTGTCAGAGCCTGCCGGACACGCATCTTGATATTTTGGGGGAAGGCGAATATCGTCCCATTTTGGAAGAGATCGCGGCGCAACTGGGTCTTGCTGACCTGGTTACATTTCACGGAAACGTCAGCCATGAGGAGGTGATGAAAACCTTGTTGCAGGCGCATCTCTTTGTTTTCCCAACCTTACGAGAGGGATTTCCGAAAGCCGTATTGGAAGCGCTGGCTTGTGGCCTGCCTGTGATGGCTGGGCGTATTTCTGTCATCCCGCAATTGCTCCGAAATGGCTGTGGAATGCTGATGAATTCCACGAGTGCCTCAGATGTGGCGCGGGCGGTCACTTCCATTACATCCGATCCCGCTCAATTGGCTCAAATGGGCACACTGGCACGACAGTCCGCGCAGGGTTACACCTTGGAGGCTTGGGGCGAAACGATTGGAACCAAATTGCGGTTGGCATGGGGGCCGTTGAAATGACCTCCCTGATTGCACGCTTGCTCTACTATTCAGGTCTGCCTTCATATGCAAATCGTTTCTGGGCAGGGCGAAGCCGCTTTGTGCTCATGTTCCATGGCGTGTCTGCACGCAAACACGCATCCATACCACTGGGCGTGCAACCGTACCTATCCTCTGCTGAATTGGATTCCATCCTTGGTTGGATAAAGAAATATTTTGTCTTTCTATCCCCCCGGGAGTTTTTCGAAACCCGCAAACCGGGGATCTTGTTAACTTTCGATGATGGTTTTTCCAATAACGAAACCAACGTTCTGCCGATTCTTGAAACCTATCATGCCCCGGCTGTTTTTTTTATTACAACGCAACATGTACTGGAGCCGCGCAACTGGCTTCCTGCCACTCGTATCGCCATCCGGACCTACTGGCGCGCCGAATCCGAAGTTCCGGAAGACCTGGCTCTTGACTTTTTTGATGGAATGAATCCCGGGCAATTGAAGCGCTGTGCGGATCATCCTCTCATTACGATTGGATCTCATACCCTTTCGCATCCATTTCTGACCGGACAGCCTGTCTCGCCCAACTGGAGAGCGGAACTCACCGAATCAAAACGCCTGCTTGAGTCGTTTACCGGACAATCGGTGGATTATTTTGCCTATCCTACCGGGGATTACAACCAGGTTGTGATCGACGCAATACGGGAAGCGGGTTACCGGGCCGCTTTTGCCGTGGAAACGAAACGGCTGGGCGATCCTCAATATGAAATTCCCCGCATTGGATTATTTGATTCTGCCCCTGTCTATCTTGCGTTGAAACTAAGTGGGTTTCATCGCCGTCCTCTTCCGGTCGATATTTTTTGCTGATCACATGTTGAAAAAAATAAAAATAGTTTATCTCATCGGGCAGTTGGGTCTGGGCGGCAGTGAACGCCAGCTTTATTTATTATTAAAGTATTTTGACCCATCTAAAATTGAAGCGACGGTTATTGTATTTAATCCCAGCCCATACATCACCTTGGATCGCGCTATCGAAGCATTGGGGTTCCGGGTTTTTTCTATTCCGGAAGATCATCGTACGATTCTTTCTCGAATATTTTTCTTACTTCGTGTTTTTCGGCGGATTCGCCCACAAGTCGTTCATTCATGGACTGTATATGATAATGTTTATGCAGGGCTGGTGGGCTGGCTGGCTGGCATCCCTGCCCGTTGGGGATCTCTGCGCGGCTCAACCAAACTTCAGGGTTTTGAAGGCCTATCGTTCATTCTTAAATGGCTTGCGCTTCATTCTGTTTCCCGCTTGACGACCAACGCTCAAACTCTGGCGGATGAATTGTCAGAAGCGGGAGTGGGCCGCGATCAAATTTGCTGGTTGCCAAATGGGGTAGAACTTGATCAACCACAGCCAATGTCTTTTCCTGTCGAGTGGGGGATACTCCCTGCTCAGCCTGTGATCGGGACCGTTGGCAATTTGCGACGCG
>JAYRVQ010000264.1:0-4999 GCA_041918465.1 Anaerolineales bacterium | reverse complement strand
TGGCTGGCGCGCAAAACGACGAGGTGGACCTCGGGCAGGAGCGAGGCCTTGAGTGTTTCGCCCTCGTCGAGGAGGAGTATCGTCCCTGTGTTGGCGATGCCCGCCGCGCAACCCGTCAAACCGAATTTGATTTCAGGATTTGGTTCGCGAATGGGAGTAAATCCTTTGGGGAGATTCTGCGCGCCAATGTCATCCACGAAGATTTCCGTCGCTCCGCGCTGGCGGAGGAGCTCTATCAATTTTTCATTCAAGGTTACTTTCGTACACAGAATAACCGTCCCGCCGAGCGTTGTTAATTCAGAAGTGAATTGGGATGCCAGCGACTCAGAAACAGCAGGCACGAACGACTCGTCAGAGTTTTCTCTATTCTGTGTACTTGTGTACTTATCTATTTGTGTACCTGCTTTTTGCCCCATCCATCTCTGCCGAAACGACTTGGCCGCGGGCCGCGGAAAATCCTTGCTGTAGCCCCACCCCGTCCAGTCGGGGAAACGCATCCACGCGGCGCACGGGGAAACGAAACGTGCTCCCAGTGACGCGAGTCTCTGTGAAACGGCGAACAGGCGCGGGTCCCGCGCGAGGCGGGTGTAAATCCGTAGGCCGAATTTGAGTAACGCTGGAAGTCCCTCTCCCCGCGACTGATCACCGATCACTGATAACTGCGAAGTCCCCGAAGGGGGATTACTGGCTCCGCCCGCGCGAACGCGCGTCAACAATTTCGGCAGATCAATACCCACCGGGCAGGCATCTTTGCACGCGCCGCACAGGGACGAGGCTTGCGCGAGTTGCACGTAGTTTTCGCCGAGCAGTCCGGGCGAGATGACCGAGCCGATGGGGCCGGGGTAGGGCGCGATGGAATTGTCCGCGCCGATGTAGGCATGGCCGCCGAGTTCGCGGAAAACGGGACAGGCGTTGAGGCACGCGCCACATCGGATGCAATAAAGCGATTCGCGGAGCGGAGAATTTCGCAGACGCGTGCGCCCGTTATCAACGAGGATGACGTGACGTTGTTGCCCGGGCCGCGGCGCGCGTAGCAGTTGAGTGTAGACGCTGAGTTTTTGCCCGGTGGCGGAACGCGGCAGGAGCGAGAGGAAGAGCGCGAGATCGTCGAGTGTGGGCGCGAGGCGCTCGATGCCCATCAACGCGATATGGACGCGCGGCATGGTCGTGCACATACGTCCGTTACCCTCGTTGGTGACGATCGTCAGCGCGCCGTTCTCGACCACGCCAAAGTTGACGCCGCTGATGCCGATGTCGGCGGTGAGAAAAACTTCGCGCAGAACGGCGCGGGCGGTGTTCGTGAGGATCGGGATGTCTTCGGTGTAGGGGATGCCGAGTTTTTCGTGGAAGAGTTCACCCACCTGCCGACGGTTGAGATGCACCGCGGGCGTGATGATGTGCGCGGGACGCTCGCCGCGCAACTGGATAATGTATTCGCCCAGATCGGTCTCGACGACGCGATGCCCCGCGGCTTCGAGCGCGTGGTTGAGCCCGATCTCTTCGGAGACCATGCTCTTCGATTTTGCGACCAAAACTTTTTTACCACTAAGGCCACGAAGGGACACTAAGGAATCCTTTGTGATGCTTTGTGTCCTTTGTGATAAAGAATTAATGATTCCCAACACAATCCGATTCGCTTCCGCCGCGTCTTTGGCCCAATGGACAGCGACCCTATTTTCGGTCAGGCGCGAGGCGAATTGGAAGATGTACTCGTCGAGGCGCTCGATCACGTCCGTGCGCACGGCGTGCGCGCGTTGGCGACGCGTCTCCCAGTCTGGCAGGGAGGTGAGGGCCGCGGCGCGGACTTTCAATCGGCGTTCGGTGTTGGCGTCCAGCGCGGCTTGCAGGGATGGGTTGGCGATGGATTGGCGGATTCGTTCACGGAAGTGTTTCATGAGTATGTTTGGTTTATGTGTGTATTGTCACAATGGTACCAGTAAACAGAGGGGTTCTAATCTTAAAAAATTCAGGGGTGACAAAAATAGCCTTGCATTCAGTTTGCAAATATGTTAAGTTAAGAGAAGTTTGAAAGGAGGTGCGTCGGTCTAATGGATTGGGTATGTTGTTGATTGGCCGCCCGCCCAGCGGTGAAGTTGACTTAGCAGTAAAGAGTGTCATCTAACTTTTAGAGGAGATTACTGATGAAAAAGTTGTTTCGCTTGACCGTTGTATTGGCGTTACTGGCGATCCTATTTGGACAACCGCTTTCTTCAGCGGAAGCAAAACCGTCCGGCACGGTGAACGTTCAAATACTTGCCATAAATGATTTCCACGGAAACCTGGAACCGATCCCTTCCACTTCATCCAGTGGGCGTATTGGTACAACTCCGGCAGGAGGCGTGGAATATCTTGCGACCCATATCGCAAGCCTGCGTGCCACCAACCCGAATACGGTGGTGGTTTCGGCAGGTGACATGATTGGGGCCAGCCCATTGCTTTCAGCTTTATTCCATGACGAGCCCACCATCGAAGCATTCAACCAGATCGGGCTCGACTTCAACGCCGTTGGCAATCACGAGTTCGATGAGGGCGTACATGAACTCATCCGCATGCAGAAGGGCGGTTGCCATCCTGTTGACGGTTGTCTGGATGGCGATAATTTCGCCGGGGCCAATTTCCGCTATCTTGCCGCAAATGTGACCTGGAAAAAGACTGATAAGCCGATTTTCCCAGCCTACAAGATACGTTCCTTCAAAGGCGCTCATGTCGCATTCATCGGTATGACGCTGGAAGGCACACCTACCATCGTGACCCCTTCCGGTATCTCGATGCTGAATTTCTATGATGAAGCCGATACAGTCAACGCGTTGATTCCCAAGCTCAAGCAAAAAGGCGTTGAGACCATTGTGGTATTGATTCATGAAGGCGGCGCGCAGGTTGCTCCTGCACCGTACAATGGCTGTGACGGTATCTCCGGCGCGATCGTGGACATCGTCAATCGCTTCGACCCTGAAGTGGACGTGGTCATCAGCGGACACACGCATAATGCCTACAACTGCGTGATCAACAACATGCTGGTCACCAGCGCCGCGTCGTTCGGACGCATTGTCACTGATGTGGACCTGACGATTGATCGCGCTACCGGTGAAGTGGTCAGCATGTCGGCCAACAACAACATTGTCACCCGCGATGTGCCACAGGACAGTTTCATGACTGCTCTGATCGCCAAATACAATGCCATTGTCGCGCCGCTCGCGAATCGCGTCATTGGCTCCATCCCGGTTGATGTCACGCGCACTGCCAACGCGGCGGGCGAATCTGCTCTGGGCGATGTGATTGCCGACGCGCAATTCGACGCCACGAACGATCCCGGTTTTGGTGACGCTGTGGTGGCTTTCATGAACCCTGGAGGTATTCGCGCTGACTTGACATATGTCGGCAGTCTCGCCGGGGAAGGGGATGGGAACGTCACCTATGGCGAGGCGTTCACCGTCCAGCCGTTTGGCAACAGTCTTGTGACGATGACCCTGACCGGTACACAGATCGATACCCTGCTGGAACAGCAGTTCAATGGCTGTGGCACGCAGAATGCAAACCGCATTTTGCAGGTTTCCGCCGGATTCACCTACTCGTGGAGCCTTGCGGCCCCGGCCTGTAGCAAAGTGGATATCGCCAGTATCATGATCAACGGCGTGCCGATCAACCCGGTTGGAACATACCGTGTGACAGTCAACTCGTTCCTCGCGGATGGCGGCGATAACTTCCTCGTTCTGAAAGATGGCACGGACCGTCTCGGCGGCGCAGTGGACACTGACGCGCTGGAAGCCTACTTTACGGCTTTCTCGCCCGTTGCTCCCGGTCCGATGAATCGCATTACCCAAATTCCGTAACTGGTTTTCGTTCCTGATGAAGAACTCCGAGGTAACAACCTCGGAGTTCTTTTTATTCCACGCGCCAGTATGCGCTTCCGTCGGCTTCGCGAGCCACCAGTCCCGCGCCGATCAATTCACGGCGTAACGTGGCGGTATCCTCGTGATAGCCGCTCAGGATTTCATTCACTTTCTTTTCGTTGTAGCGCTTTCCAACATCGAAGGCCTTCACAACATAACGCAGCACCGCGTCCAGTTTCTTGCGTTGGGCAGGGATGGTCTTCAACCGTCCGTCGCGGCGACAGAAATCCGCTAGTACCTTGCGGTCGTAAGCGTCCAGGTCCACATCCGCGGGGGCGGAGGTGATCTGCTCGGTCGAGAAGAGACTGCGCGACATCGTCTCCAGCGCGGACTTGTCCAGCTGATAGACGCTGTAATATCCCTCCGCCCGCGCGTTGACCAGTCTCACCTTCACCAGCCGCGCGAGATGATGTGAAACGGTGGACGCTTTCAGGTTCAGCAACGCGGCGAGTTCTTCCACTGAGTAGGGTTGTTGTGCCAGCAATCCGATGATCTTGAGTCGGTTCGCGTCCGAGAGTGCCTTGAATAGGGTGACCAGTTCTTCGCTCATTTACGCCTCGCGGATCCGTTCGTTGTGGTTGTAGCCGTGTTCTCCGACGGGTTGAAGTTTTTCCAGCCAGACCATCTCCAGCAGGACCAATTCGTCGCTCAGGTTGAAACTCGGATCGTCGCGGCGCTGGACCTCTTCCAGAACTTCGAACACGAATTGCTCCGGGCCGAATTCGTTCCAGTCCGCTTGCAGTGCTTTGTTGGTGTGACTGCCGATCTTGAGCATGAAGTGGTGTTTGTTCAACGAGCCTTCCAGATTCAAACTGCTCCCGAGCAAGACCTTTCCGTTTGCAAGATTCTTCACCTGGAACACGCCGGAGGGTTTCACCCGTTCCAGGTATTCGCGGTTGAGTTCCTTGCGCGTTTTATTTTCCATGTTCCACTCTCCAATACCGCGAGCCGTTGCTCTCGCGCGCCATCAAACCCGAATCGATCAGGTCGCGGCGCAGGCCCGAAACGTCCAGGTGAAAGCGGCGCAGGATGGTGTTGACTTCCTTCTCGGTGTAGTCCACGCCGGGCGTGAACGCGGTGACAAGATACTCCAGAATCGCGCGCAGTTT
>JAYRVQ010000263.1:0-4463 GCA_041918465.1 Anaerolineales bacterium | reverse complement strand
CGGATGTGGATACAGCGAACTATATTCCGGCGCATCCCGCAGATACAACACGCACACCGAATTCCCCGGTTCAAATCGCAAATTGAGATGGTTCAGGGTCGTGATCGTGTTCTGGTAATCCCTCCCGGCTAATTGGAATTGATATCCAACCGTGACCGGATTCCGCCCATTGACCGTCACGGAATAATTGATCTGCGCGCCAGTCACCTGCCCGATGACAGCCTCGCCGTTTCGCAGGATGTTCATGGCTTTCGAGGCTTCCTGATAACGCCAGTAAAGAATATATCCGCCGCCTCCCAGGAATAAGAGTCCTATTCCCAGAAACGGGAGTCCTACGAAGATGGTCACAACGGCAATTGTCAGGAAGAAACCGACCACCGAAAAGATCGCGCCAAGCAGGGAGAAGATTCCCGCCGTGATCGACCAGGCATCCGCGCCCATCCATTTCCAACGGTAGCCGTCAGAGATTTCACGCGGCGGGGAGGGAGGCATCTGCACTTCATTTTCGCGCTTCGGGAGAGGGGCTCTCCCCGGTGCTTGTATCGGTCCACCGCATTTACTGCAATTGGATTGAAAGGCTGTGTAATTTGTTCCGCACCAGGGACACACGATCATGGTTTACTCCAATAAAATTTGATTGCCGATATGGATCAATGCACGCTGAGCAACGCCTGTCTTTGTTCAACTGTCTCGCCTTGCTTCACACGGATGCGTCCCACCGTCCCTGCCTTGGGCGATTTGAGTTCGTTCTGCATTTTCATGGATTCAAGAATCAGAAGCACCTGTCCCTTCTCGACCTTTTCGCCTTCCTTGAGCAGGATGGAGACCACCAGCCCGGGCATGGGCGCCTTGAGGTGATACTCGCCCGTCTCGGCCACACCGTTGCCTGCCGCGGCGCGCAAACGTTTTTCTCGTTCGTCCTCGACCGTCAAATTGTACTGCCGGCCGCGCGTCAACACCTGCCAGCCTTCTTCGGTTTCGTATACGTAGGACTCGTACGACTTCCCGTCAATGATCATCGAATAGACAGGTTGTCCGCTGACCGATTCGAAATCCACTTCCTGCACGCGCCCATCCACTGCAACGTGATGCTCGTCAATGATCTCGATCAGATATTCTTTTCCGTCCAGCGTGGTTATATATTTCATCGGTGCATTCTCTCCCAGCGTCCCACCCATTTCCAGTTGCTGGCATCCCGCTCCCCGCGGCGGACGATCTGCGCGGAACGCTGGGTCTGCTGGTGAGCGACAAGCGTCCCAAGGATGGCCGCGATCTCGGGGAAATATTCCTTGCTCTCGGCGAGTTCCTCCATCGAGAAGCGCTCCTCCACGAAACGCGTATCGTATTGTCCCGCCATGAAGCGCGTCGAATCCATCAAACTTTGGTGGAAGGGGATGTTCGTCCGCACGCCGACGATGCGGTACTCCTCCAGCGCGCGGCGCATCCGCAAAATGGCCTGTGCTCGCGTTTCGCCCCAAACCACCAATTTGGCGATCATTGGATCGTAGTAGGGCGTGATCTCAAAACCCGGATACATTCCTGTGTCCACGCGGATGCCGGGACCGGTGGGGATGATGCTCTGGGCGATACGTCCTGTTGATGGCATAAAGCCATTGTAGGGATCCTCGGCGTTGATGCGGCATTCGATGGCCGCGCCCGTCAGTTTCACATCCTCCTGTTTGTAATTCAACGCGCGTCCACGCGCGATGCGGATCTGCTCCTTGACGATGTCAATACCCGTCACCATCTCAGTGATGGGATGTTCCACCTGCAGGCGCGTGTTCATTTCGAGGAAGTAAAAATTCTTGTCCTTGTCCAGTAGGAACTCAATGGTCCCCGCGTTGACATAATCCACTGCCTGTGCGGCCTTCACCGCCACTTCTCCCATTCTCTGCCGCAGGTCTTCATCGAGGACGGGAGAGGGAGTCTCCTCCACCAATTTTTGATGACGACGTTGCAACGAGCAATCGCGCTCGCCGAGATGGATGACATTTCCCTGTCCATCCGCCATGATCTGGAATTCGATGTGACGCGCGCCCTCAACCAGTTTCTCCAGATAGACATTTCCGTCACCGAACGCGGACTCCGCCTCGCGTCGCGCGGACATCAGGAGGGCCGGCATTTCCTCGACGGAACGCACCTCCCTCATGCCTTTTCCGCCTCCGCCCGCTGTGGCCTTGATCAACAACGGGAAACCGATTTTTGGCGCAAGCGCGAGCAGGTCTTCGTTCGATAGATTTCCAACATCTTCCGTCCCGGGCACCACCTGTACTCCCGCCTTGACGACGGTAGAGCGCGCCACGCCTTTATCTCCCATGGCGGCAATAGCCGATGGCTTCGGACCGATGAAAGTGATTCCCTCGTCGAGGCAGGCTTGTGCAAAGTCCTCGCGCTCCGCGAGAAATCCATAGCCAGGATGAACCGCGTCCGCGCCGGACTTGCGCGCGATATCCATGATCTTGCCCAGGCGAAGGTACGATTCCCGCGATGGCGCGGGACCGAGCAGGTAGGCCTCGTCTGCGTAACGGACGTGGAGCGCCTGCCTGTCCGCTTCGGAATACACCGCGACCGTTTCGATTCCCAACTCGCGGCAAGCACGGATGATGCGGACAGCGATCTCACCTCGATTAGCAACTAAAACTTTATTGACCATAAGAAAGTGTTCCTGTGTCACGTTTTTCGGTGTCGTGTTGTCGGTGTCATGGTTTTACCTGACACTGGAATACTTGACACCGAAGCACTGATTTACAGCGGAATATTCCCGTGCTTCTTGGCGGGATTGGCATCGCGCTTGTTGCTGAGCATCTCCAACGCGTTGATCAGGCGCGGGCGCGTCTCCTTGGGCTCGATCACGTCGTCGAGATAACCGCGTTGTGCGGCGATGTACGGATTGGCAAATTTCTCGCGGTAATCAGCCACCAGTTCCGCTTTGCGCTTAACTTTATCCTCGGCTTTGTCCAGCTCTTTGCGGAAGACGATGTTTACCGCGCCGTCCGGTCCCATCACAGCCAGTTCCGCGCTCGGCCACGCCACATTGAAATCCCCTCGAATGTGTTTGCTCGACATCACGTCATACGCGCCGCCGTAGGCCTTGCGCGTGATAACGGTCAACTTTGGGACTGTTGCTTCGCAGTAGGCATACAGTAATTTCGCTCCAGAGCGGATGATGCCGCCGTGCTCTTGCACAGTGCCGGGCAGGAAGCCGGGCACATCTTCAAAAGTGACGATGGGGATGTTGAACGCGTCGCAGACGCGGACGAAACGAGCGCCTTTCTCTGACGCGTCAATATCCAGCACCCCGGCCAGGACCGCGGGCTGGTTCGCCACGATTCCCACCGAATGCCCACCCAACCGCGCAAACCCAACTACGATGTTTTGTGCAAAGGCCTCGTGGATCTCGAAGAATTGACCGTTATCCACCACTGCGCGGATAACATCCTTCATATCGTATGGCTTTCCGGGTTCATCCGGAATGAGCGCGTCGAGCGATTCTTCCATGCGGAGCGGATCATCGCCGCTTTCAACGAAGGGCGGATCCTCCATGTTGTTCTGTGGCAGGTAGCCTAGCAGTTTGCGGATGAGGTACAGCGTATCCGCTTCTGAATCTGCGGCCACATGGCAGACGCCCGATTTTTCTGAATGGACGCTTGCGCCGCCCAAATCCTCGAATGAGACCTCCTCATGTGTGACGGTCTTGACAACATCGGGGCCGGTTACGAACATATACGAGGAGCCGCGCACCATGAAAATGAAATCTGTCAGTGCGGGGGAGTAGACCGCGCCGCCCGCGCAGGGTCCCATAATGGCCGATATTTGGGGGATGACCCCGCTTGCCAGCGTGTTTTTCAGGAAGATGTCCGCGTAGCCTGCCAGCGAGACGACTCCTTCCTGAATGCGTGCCCCGCCCGAATCATTCAACCCGATGACGGGGGCGCCATTCTTCATCGCCATGTCCATTATCTTGCAAACTTTCTCAGCGTGTACCTCGCCGAGACTGCCTCCCAGTACGGTGAAATCCTGTGAGAAAACGTAAACCAGGCGGCCTTCGATGGTTCCCCAGCCCGTCACAACCGAGTCTCCGGGGAAAATTTGCTGGTCTAGTCCAAAGTCGCTGGTGCGGTGGACGACAAAACTGTCCACTTCGCGGAAGGAACCTTTGTCGAGCAGGAGGTCGAGGCGTTCACGGGCAGTGAGGCGGCCTTTCTTGTGCTGGGCGTCGATCCTTTCCTGCCCGCCGCCAAGACGGGATTGGGCTTTACGTTCGCGTAGGGTTTGGATCCGTGGATGTTTGCTCATGAGTCTCTCTTTGGCGAAAAAAGGAAGTTGTCTTTTTGCGAAAAATATCGAAGGCCACCACGCTCACTAGAATGATGGTCGCGACTAGTGCAAATGGCCAGTTGGATTGCGGCGACTGGAGCAGTAGCCTGTCTGCCCACCACCAGACTGCGTAGCCCAGCACATAT
>JAYRVQ010000262.1:0-5688 GCA_041918465.1 Anaerolineales bacterium | reverse complement strand
GCGCAGGCCCTGGCCGAGCAATTGGGATTGGAGTGAAGCATGGCATACTTCCTTGGCATTGACACATCCACGACTGCCACCAAGGCCCTGCTGATCGACAAGACCGGGTGCGTGGTGGCGGTGGCCGCGACGGAATATCCATTCGAGACGCCGCGCCCACTCTGGAGCGAACAACATCCCGACCTGTGGTGGGACGGTGCGCAGAGATCCATACGCGCTGTGATGCATAAGTCAGGCGTGGACGCCGCGCAAATTGGCGGTGTCGGGCTGACAGGTCAAATGCACGGATTGGTGTTGCTCGATGCGGCGGGCGAAGTGTTGCGCCCTTCCATTTTATGGAATGACCAGCGCACGCAGTCCCAGTGCAACGAAATTCACGCGCGGATGGGCAGGGAGAAATTTATCCAGATCACCGGCAATGTGGCATTGACTGGTTTTACCGCGCCCAAAATTCTGTGGGTCAAAGAGAATGAGCCGGATGTGTATGCCAAAATCGCACACGTGTTGTTGCCCAAGGATTTTGTCCGCTATAAGTTAACCGGCGATTTCGCAATGGATAAAGCGGACGGCGCCGGCACTGTGCTGATGGATTTGCAAAAGCGCGATTGGTCGGACGAGGTTTTATCCGCGCTGGAAATTCCCCGCTCGTGGATGCCGCCGCTCTTTGAGGGGACGCAAATCACCGGGCAAGTCTCGGCCTCTGCCGCATCAGCAACCGGACTGAAAGCGGGCACTCCCGTCATGGCTGGCGGCGGCGATCAGGCCGCGCAGGCTGTCGGCGTTGGCGCCGTCAAAGAGGGAATCGTCGCCTTGACACTCGGCACGAGCGGCGTGGTCTTTGCAACCACCAACAATGCGTTCATCGAATCTGAGGGACGCCTGCATGCGTTCTGCCATTCCGTTCCGGACAAATGGCATTTGATGGGCGTCATGCTTTCGGCGGCCGGATCGTTGCGCTGGTATCGCGACACATTTGCCCCCGCCTCATCCTATGACGATTTGCTGGCTCCTGTTACGAACGTCCCTATCGGCTCGGACGGTTTGCTTTTCCTCCCCTATCTCACTGGCGAACGGACGCCTCATCCTGACCCGCTGGCGCGCGGCGCGGTCGTGGGGCTTACAGTCCGGCATGGAATGGCACACTGCACACGCGCCGTCCTGGAGGGTGTGGCGTTTGGCCTGAAGGACTCCTTCGAGTTGATGAAATCCGCCGGGCTGGCAAAGATCGAGCAGGTGCGCGTCTCGGGAGGCGGAGCGCGGTCCGCGCTGTGGCGGCAAATCCTGGCGGATGTGTTCGATACCGAACTGGTGACAGTCAACACCACTGAAGGAGCGGCTTATGGCGCGGCCCTTCTGGCAGGAGTAGGCGCGGGCTTCTGGCGGGATGTGGATTCAGCATGCGATTCTGCAATTCGGGTAAGCGGGGAAACTCCTCCGATCGAAGAACAGGCGAGTATCTACCGCAGGATGTATCCACTTTATCGGAAACTGTATCCGGCGCTTCGGTCAGGTTTTGAAGCGCTCGGCGTCATCTGAGAAAAACAAAAGGTTGTCCTGGTGACAACCTTTTCTGTTCCAAGGAGGAAAAAGAGTCGCAAACCGGCAAGATTCTGGTAGACTATATTGGAAGTCACAACTTCACTACGAGTCGCGAGTCTGTAAGCGCGATGGAACAAGCAATGGGTAATGTATCAGCCACGCCTGCCGAAAGCGTGAAATCATCTGTTTGAAATCCCGCAGTTGAGGAGAAAACATGGCAAAGACAATTGAAATCCTGGCAGAAGGACAAGGCGAACTGATTGGCTGGCACGACCCTGATGAAAACCGGGCCTGGGTGCGCGAACATAAATCGCGCGGACTGAACGACAAGCGCATGAGCGTGAAAGAGGCTGTGACTCGCTTTGTGCGGGATGGGGATTATCTTGCCATTGGCGGATTTGGTCATGTGCGCGTGCCCATGTCTGTCGTATATGAGATCATTCGTCAGGGACGCCGCAATCTCGTGATGGCCGGAAAAACTGCCGTACATGATATCGATGTGTTGATCGGCGCGGGCTGTGTCAGCAAAGTGGAATGCGCATACTCCTTTGGACACGAACTGCGCGGACTGTCACCAGCCGGCCGAAGGGCTGTGGAAAGCGGACTGGTCAAGGTGGCGGCTGAAATTTCCAATGGCGGATACCAATGGCGCTTCCTGGCCGGGATGATGGGGATTCCATTCATTCCGACGCGCAATCTCGCCGGGACGGATACCTTCGAGAAGAGTTCCGCCAAACAGATCCGCGATCCCTGGAGCGGCAAGCCGGTGACGCTGGTCCCCGCGGCGTATCCGGATGTGGCGCTCTTCCACGTGCCGCGTTGTGACCAATACGGAAACGCGCAGATCGACGGCATCCTTGTGGAGGATTTTGAACTGGCGCGCGCCGCCCGCCGTGTAATTATCACCACCGAGGAGATCATCCACAACGATGACATCCGCCGCGAGCCGGACCGCACTGCCATCCCATTCTATGTTGTGGATGCGGTCTGTGAGGTGCCATACGGCGCACATCCATCCCTGATGCCCTACCAATATTATTTCGATGAAAACCACATCCGTGAATGGATGACGCTTGCCAAAACTCCCGAAGGCGCACAAGAATACCTGTCGAAATATGTTTTCGGTGTGGCTGACTTCGAGGAGTACCTTGAGAAAATCGGGGGAGTGCGGACACTTTCTCAACTAAAGAGAGTCGAGCAACTCAGGGCGCCGCTGACAAACGATGACGCAGGCAGGGAGTAGGCCAATGGAAAATTCAAATCCCGGAAACTACACTTTATCAGAACTCCTGGCATGTGTAGCATCGCGCCTGTTGGAAGATAACCGGGCAGTCTTTGTGGGCACCGGCCTTCCGATGATCTCCACCATGCTGGCACAGCGTACGCACGCGCCTAACATCCTGATCATTTTTGAAGCGGGCGGAATTGGCCCACAAGTGCCAGTCCTGCCCATTTCTGTGGGAGATTCGCGCACATTTCACCGGGCAATGGCGGCTTCATCCATGCACGATGTCATGTCCGCCGCGCAGGCAGGCTTCATAGACTATGCCTTCCTGGGCGCGGCGGCCATGGATGCCTACGGCAACTTGAACACCACTGTCATCGGGAATTGGGAACAACCCAAAGTCCGTCTCCCCGGCTCAGGCGGCGCAAATGACCTGGGATCGCTTTGCTGGCGCACGCTCTACATCATGCGCAACCAGAGTCAGCGCACGTTCATGAAAAAACTGGAATTTGTGACAACCCCCGGCTGGTTGACCGGTGACGGGGCACGCGAGGCGGCGGGACTACCCGCTGGTTGCGGCCCGTACCGCGTCATCACCCAGTTGGGTGTATACGGCTTCGACACGGGCACAAAGCGATTGACATTGATCAGCCTGCATCCCGGCGTGACCGTGGAGGAAGTGCAGGCCAATAGCAATTTCGAAATTTTGATTCCACAAGACCTGTCCACAACCCAGCCACCGACAGAGGAGGAACAACGCATCCTCCGTGAGATCGACCCAACCGGGATGGTGCTGGGAAAATGACTTGCCCCGCTACAGCCCAAAACAAAATATCAAATCGTTGACATTTGTCCCCGTCAACCCGGGCTTGAGCAAATCATTCAGCGCGCTGAAATAACCGTGGGAATCACTATCGTTCAGAAAGGCTTCGGGGGAAAGCCCCAGGTTCAACCCGCGTTCCAAGGTTTCACCTGTGACCACGGCCCCGGCGGCATCTGTGGGGCCATCCTCCCCATCGGTGGCGAGGGTGATAAACAACACATTCCGCAGGTCGGCCAGTTCCCGGACGGCAGCCAAAGCCAGTTCCTGGTTGCGCCCGCCGCGTCCGCGTCCACGCAGGGTAACGGTTGTCTCACCGCCCGCGATCAGACAGAAAGGACGCGGCTCTGAAGCATGTCTCAATCGCTGGGACAATTCCCGACCAATTTCCCGCGCCTCGCCCTGCCAGTTATTCCCCAGTGAATATGGATGAAAGCCTTCGCTTCGCGCCTGACTGAGGGCTGATTCCACGGCCAGCGCGTTACTCCCCACAACGAAATTTTGCACCCGCTCGAATAGCCTGTCACCCGGTTTGGAAGTTTCGGGATTTGTCTCGAGCGCGTTGAGAATCGCCCCGGATACTTTTTTCACCAGATCATATTTTTCCAACACGTCCAATGCGTCGACGCGGGTGGATGGATCGGGCGCGGTCGGCCCGGAGGCGATAGACTCAAGCGAGTTATCCACCACATCTGAAAGAATCAGGCTGACGATCTGCGCGGGGAAGGCTGACCGGGCAAGCCCGCCACCCTTGAGTCGATCCAGGTGACGGCGCAGAGTGTTGATCTCATCTACTCGCGCTCCGCAGGCCAGCAACTCGGACGTGAGTTCGCGCAAATCCGCCAGTGAAACGCCCGCATGTGGAGCCGTCATCAACGCAGACCCGCCACCGGAGATGAGGCAGATCAGCAGATCGTCTTCACTGAGTCCGCCCGCCAGTTCGAGGGCTTTGCCTCCAGCCCGCAGACTATCCGAATCGGGGACGGGATGCCCGCCAGGTTGGATGTCGAATCCGCTCAGGGGTTGGACGGGAGTCTGTTTTGGAATGAGCAGGCCGCGGGGAGAAAGATCCGAGAGCAGGTCGATCAGGGGCAGGGTCATGGCATAGGAGGCCTTCCCCAGCCCAAGGATGCGAATCCGTCCAATTGTGTCCAGAAGATATTTCTGCTGGTTAACGAAGAGGCATTTTCCTTCACGATGAACAAAGCGGCGGACAGCCAGCCCGGGCTCCACAGCCTGGATGGCCGCGCAGAGAATACGGGTGACGGCCTCGCCGCGTGGATGATGGGCAAGAGTATGCGTGATGAACGCTTGTGCAGGAATCGCTGACATGCGCGCTGTCAAATCAGAGTTGCGTCACCCTCCAATATGATTTACAGATGGGTGACTCGAAAAATGCCGCTGGACAGGCTCGCGCGATGCGTTGGGGGTTTGAAGCACCAGGATAAATTTCGCCTGTACGCCATAAGGGTTGCGCCATAGATGGGGAAGCGTGGCTTCAAAGATCAGGATGTCGCCCACTTCCATCAGATACACCTGACCATCGATCACATATTCGATTCTTCCACTCAGGCAATAGACAAACTCATGGCCGGAATGAACCACCTGTCGTTCGCCGCCACTCCCCGCTCGAGGTTCAAGCGTGACCAGAAACGGTTCCAGTTCCTGGAATGGCAGGGTCTTTCCCATCCCTTCGATGACCACTCCTTCGCTGGTGATCCTTGGGCGTTCCCCGGATTTCAAATGCAGGATCGAAGAAGGAGCCTGGTCTTCAAAAAAATAACTCATGCGAATGTTCAGCGCCATCGCCAGACTCTGCAGTGTGGCTACGCTCGGAGAAGTTTCGTCGCGCTCGATCAGGCTGATCGAATTTGGTGAAAGTCCCGCCAATTTTGCCAGGTCACGCTGGGAGATGTTCCGCTCGCCTCGTAACTGGCGTAATCTATCGCCGAGAGAGAATGTGCTTTCCATATTTTCCTTTCCGTCATCCGTTTGGAATTTTCTAATCATACCAGAAGCGGATAAAACGCACGGTTTTTAGGCATGTCATCACAGAGACAAGCAACAAATAGACATCTTGCATAACTCGGCGAGTATGCCGATG
>JAYRVQ010000261.1:0-3408 GCA_041918465.1 Anaerolineales bacterium | reverse complement strand
GGCGGATGTCGCTTCTGCGCGGTGGAAGTGACGGGTGCGCGCCTGCCGATGACGGCCTGCAACACGCCCGTCGCGCCGCAAATGCGCGTCCTGACCGACTCCCCCACCGTCCTCCGTTACCGCCAGGGGATCCTGCGCATGTTGCTCGCCAATTACTACGACGCGGGCTACAAACGTCACAACGGAAAGTTCGTGATGGATGAAGACAATGAATTGATCCGCTTTGCGAAGCAGTACGATGTCGATATCGCCTCAGCGATGTCAAAACATCCGCGCTTTCTCGTGGACAGCGACCCGAATCCCTACGTGTGGGTGGACCGCAATAAATGTATCCAGTGCCTGCGCTGTGTGCGCGCTTGCGCCGAAGTGCAGGGACGTTTCGTCTGGTCGCAATCGTATCGCGGCTACCAGGCGCGCATCGTGGCGGGCGACGACGCGACCATGCTGGCCTCCCGCTGTGAATCGTGCGGCGCGTGCGTGGTCTACTGCCCGACGGGCGCGCTCGACAACAAGATGTCTGTTCACAAAGGTCAGGCGGACAAACTCGTCCGCACCACCTGCACCTATTGCGGCGTCGGCTGTCAGTTGGATTTGAACGTGAAAGATAATCACATCATCCGCGTCACGTCCAATCACGACGCGAACGGTGGATCGGTCAACGGCCTGCACCTGTGCATCAAGGGACGCTACGGCTACGAGTTCATCCATCACCCGAAACGCCATCTGCGACCGCGCGTGCGCGAATATTTGCTGAAAGGCGAACCGCGTCCCGCCAAGCGCGGCAAACTCGTGGATGTGGATTGGGACACCGCGCTCGACATCGTGGCGAATAAATTCAAGCAAGTTCGCGCTGACGGCGCGCAGATCGGCGTGCTGGCTTCGGGACGTTTGCTCAACGAGGAAAGTTACCTCGTCAACAAGTTGGCGCGTCAGGTGCTCGGCACGAACAACGTGGACACCGCGTCCAACCTATACTCCCACAACGAAGCCGATGGCCTGCTCGACTCACTCGGTCTGCCCGCCATGTCCAACTCGCTGGATGACATCGCCGCCAATGCGCAAGCCTTCTTCGTCATCGGCTCGAATCTCACCGAACAGCATCCCGTCTTCGGGGCGCGCATCCGCCAGAATATTTTGCGCCGCCACATCAAGATGGTCGTCGCGAGTCCCGACTTCTTCAACATCGAAGAGTACGCGGCGCTCTCGCTCCGTCACAACCGCGGCGCCGAAGCCGCGCTGGTCAACGGGCTGATGAACATCATCCTCGAAAAGGGATGGGAGAACAAAGACGCGCTCAAGAAATATCCGAACGGATTCAAAGAAGCCAAAGCGCATATTGACGGGTACACGCCGAAGCGCGTCGCCGAACTGACTGGCGTCCCCGCTGACCAACTTTACGCGGCTGCTGAGATTCTCGCCTCCAACCACCCCGCGGCGGTTCTGTGGGGAATCGGCATCTCCAACCCCGAAGCGACTCACGCCCTCGCCAACCTGCAACTCCTGCTCGGCAATCTCGGACAGGCAGGCGGCGGAGTCAACCCGCTGCGCGCGCAGAATAACTCCCAGGGCGCGAGCGACATGGGCTGTTCACCCGAATTTTTGCCGGGCTACGGACACGTCAGCGACGCGAACGCGCGGGGACGGTTCGAGCAGGCCTGGGGGAGTCCGATCCGTGCCGAGGCGGGGATGAACTCCGTACGGATGGTGGAAGCCGCGGGCGAGGGAAAAGTCCGTGCGCTGTACATCGTCGGCGAAGATATTTTGAACACGTCTCCCGAAGCGGCGGAGTATCGCAAGAATCTCGAAGCCTGCGAGTTTGTCGTCCTGCAAGAGACGGCCTTCTCGGAGACGACCCGCTACGCCGACGTGATTTTGCCCGATGTGAGTTTCGCCGAGAAGACGGGGACGTTCACGAACACTGAACGCCGCGTGCAGATGGTGCATCAAGCCATCGAGCCGATTGGCAACGCCCGCCCCGATTGGCAGATTCTTACCGATCTTGGAGGCCGCCTTGGAACTGGCTGGGGTTATGACAGCCCCGCGCAAATCATGGATGAGATCGCCGCGCTGACTCCGATCTACGCGGGCGTCTCGCATGACCGGATTGAACACGGCGAACGCCTGCAATGGCCGGTCGAGTCCAAGGCACATCACGGCACACCCATCCTTCCACTCGGCTTATTTTCAGGTGGAAAGGTGGAGTGGGCGGTGACAGAGAAGATCAAGTAGTTCACAAAAAGACACTTGCTTGTTTGTGCAAGATTTTTTGAACTGCTGAGTACGCTAAATTTGTCAAGTGGAATTCCAGGCCTCCTGGGCCTGTCTCATTGCATCTATCATCGAAGCCAATCCCCTGACCAATTAAAAAACCGAGCAATTGTCACTTCCAACCACTTTGTTTTGCGACTTTTCAGGTTGCTTAGTTTCAGATAGTGCCATAGCCCTGAAATCTGGTGGAAGAAAGTTGAGGTGCAACATTTGAAAACTGGAGATGGAATCGACTTCATGAACCATCGAATTGGTCGCGCGCCAAAGGATATGCAGACTTTCCCTCACGAATAGTTTTTGCAATCAACCCATGCCTACATTTCGTTGAATGAGGAGAAACCATGGAATTTGAAAAAATCAAAAAGGATCCAGCCGCCTGGAAAGTCCCGCCGAACCTAGTAGATTACGAGAAAGCCTACGCAGAGTTCAACTGGGACCAGATCATCAAGGAACTGGATGGCCTCCTGAATGGCGGAGGCATCAACATTGCACATGAGGCGGTGGACCGTCACGCCAATGGACCGAAGCGTGACCAACTCGCTTTGCGCTGGCTGGGAGCCAAGGAAGGCGAGGTCAGAGACTTCACCTACGGCGACTTGAAAGAGCAGACTAACCGTTTCGCCAACGTTCTGCGCTCGTTCGGGGTCGGAAAGGGAGACCGGGTGGCCGTCCTCGCGGGGCGCATCCCTGCCCTGTACATTGCCGCGCTGGGTGCTCTGAAGAATGTCAGCGTGTTCTGTCCGCTCTTCTCCGCGTTTGGACCAGAACCGATCTATCAGCGCCTGTTCCGCGGCGACGCAAAGGTTCTGGTGACGACGCGGATGCAATACACAAAGAAGATAGTTGGCATTTGGGACCGACTCCCAGCCTTGAAAGCAGTTCTGCTCGCGGACGTTGAAGAGGATCTGGCCGAAAACGTTCTCTCACTCCCGAAACTGATGGAGAAGGCTTCACCTTACTTCACCGTCCCTGCAACAGACCCGGAGGACATGTCCTGCCTGCACTTCACTAGCGGCACAACAGGCATGCCTAAAGGCGCCATCCACGTGCACAAAGCCGTGATGGTGCACTACTTAACCGCTAAATACGCTCTCGACTTGCACCCCGGCGACATTTTCTGGTGCACTGACGACCCGGGCT
>JAYRVQ010000260.1:0-1829 GCA_041918465.1 Anaerolineales bacterium | reverse complement strand
TCGGCCCAGGCGGAAAGAATATCCGCGCCCTGCAGGAAGAGACAGGCACCAAGGTGGACGTGCAGGAAGATGGCACGGTCTACATCGCTACAACCAATGCCGAGGGCGGCAAGATCGCCGAAGAACGCGTCAAATCGCTCGGAGAGAACGCGGTTATCGGCAACATCTACACGGGCAAGGTTGTCCGCATCGCGGACTTCGGCGCGTTCGTGGAGATTCTGCCAGGCGTGGACGGCCTCGTCCACATCTCGCAACTCGATAGCGAGCGCGTCAACAAAGTGGAAGATGTAGTCGGCATGGGCGATGAGATCACCGTGATGGTGACGAACATTGATCCCGCTGGCAAGATCCGACTTTCGCGTCAGGCCGTGCTCGAAGGCTGGACGGCGGAAGAGGCCCGCGAGAAGGACAGCGGCGGCGGAAGCCGTGGCCCGCGCCCAGGTGGCGGAGGTCGAGGCAGTGACCGTGGTGGACGCGGCGGCGGAGGGGATCGTGGACGCGGCGGCGACCGCGGCAGTCGCAGGTAGTTCAGGTAAACAAGTACACAGATAGACAAACGGACGGAGGAAACTTCGTCCGTTTTTTATGCTAAACTTGGCTTCCCATGATTTTCAAACTCAAATCTCTCTACCATGAATATCCACGCCAATACTGGCTGATGATCACTGGACTCGTGTTGGCCACTGCGGGCGGAAGTATGATCTGGCCGTTCATGCTCATCTACGCCAGCGGAAAATTGAACCTGCCGCTCAGCACGGTGGCGACGCTCATCTCCATTAACGCGGGGACGGGACTCATTTCATCCATTTTGGCAGGGACTCTGGCAGACAAGATCGGGCGCAAAGTCGTGATGAACATCAGCCTGACAATGACAGGGCTGGCATATCTCTTCCTGATGCGCGCCGAGACCTATCCGCAGTTTGCATTGCTGATGGTAATGATCGGCCTGTCGAACCCGCTCTATCAGGTCGGCGCGGACGCCATGCTGGCAGACATCATCCCGTCCGAGAAACGCACCGATGCATACGCCATCAATCGCATCGCCAATAACGCGGCCTTCGCCATGGGGCCAGCCGTGGGCGGGTTCCTCGCCACGCGCTCCTATGATCTCGCATTTTACGGCGCGTCCGCGGGCTTCATCGCCTATTCTGTGTTGCTATTCTTCCTGGCACACGAAACGCTGGACAAGACTGCGAGTCAGCGAGTCAACGATTCGACGAATCAACGAAGCGGCGAGTCGGCGATTCGGGGAGCAAAAGAATCAGTAAACCGCAGTGGATATGGAACTGTTCTGCGCGATGGAAAATACATGATCTACGTTATTTTGATCGGGCTGGGGTTGATCGCGCCCACCATGCTGTGGATCCTGATGCCCGTCTACACCAAGACCAACTTCGGAATTCCCGAGGCGCTGTATGGCTGGATCCCCACCACCAACGCGCTGATGTGCGTCTTCGTACAATATTTCGTCACAAGCATCACGCGCCATAAACGCACGCTCTCAGTCGTCGCGGCTGGCATGTTCATCTACGCGCTGGGTGCAGGTTCGGTGGCGCTCATGTCGGGCTTCTGGGGATTCTGGCTGAGCATGGTTATCCTGACCTTCGGCGAGCTGACACTCGTCCCCACTTCGAGCAAATACGTGGCTGACCGCGCGCCCGCAGACCTGCGCGGCCGCTACATGTCCGTTTATTGGATCGGCTGGGGACTGGCCCGCACCGCCTCCCCACTCGTGGGCGGATTCCTGAACGATGCCCTCGCTCCACGCGCCATTTGGCTGGGCGCGTTGACGATTGGGCTGGTCAGCACCTTCGGGCTGTTCCTGCTGG
>JAYRVQ010000259.1:0-14263 GCA_041918465.1 Anaerolineales bacterium | reverse complement strand
TATAGTGAGCAGTAATCAGTGATCAGTAATCAGTGATCAGTTATCAGTCTCGCCCGTCATTGCGAGCGTTCGTTGCGAAGCAATCTTCTCGCCACGACCAGGAGATTGCTTCGGGAAAATCGCCCTCGCAATGACGCGACGAGTACGCAACACGCAAGGAGTATCAATGGCAACAAAATCCCTCTTCAATCGCACGCCCAAGGCATACGTGCATCCGTATTTCGGAGGCATGGTTTTGGGAATCATCCTCTTCCTTGCCCTGCTCATCACAGGCAACGGACTCGGCTCCTCGGGAGCCACCAGCCGCATCGTGACCGCGGCCACCGACCTGGTCGCGCCCGAACACGTGGACACGACTCCCTACCTGCTGAAACTGGCGGGCGGCGACAAGAATCCCTTCGACGACTGGATCATCCCCGTCTTCTTTGGCGCGTTACTCGGCGGATTTTCCTCGGGCATGATCTTCGGGCGCGTCAAACTCGAGACAACCAAAGGCCCCAATATCTCGAATCGCACACGCTGGCTGGTTTCCTTCCTCGGCGGCGTGTTGTTCCTCTACGGCGCGCGCATGGCTCGCGGTTGTACCTCAGGCCAGGCGCTCACGGGCGGCACAACTCTTTCCGCCGGCTCGTGGGTTGTCATGTTCGCCATCTTCGGCGGCGCGTACGCGATGGCGTATTTTGTCCGCAAGATGTGGAACTAAGGAGTTCGAAATGCAATTCCCACTTCAAGCATTCATGAACGTCAGTTCTGCCAACCCGTGGACATACGTCATCTTCGGGCTCATCGGTTTCGGCTTCGGCTTCACGCTCGAAATGTCGGGCTTCGGCAACTCGCGCAAATTGGCCGCGCAGTTCTACTTCAAAGAATTGACCGTTCTCAAGGTCATGTTCACCGCCATCGTCACCGCCATGGTGCTGCTCTTCGGCGCAGTCAGCCTCGGCATTCTCAACTTCAACCTCGTGTGGGTCAACGAGACCTACCTTGCCTCGGGCATTCTCGGTGGCCTCATCATGGGCGTCGGCTTCATTGTCGGCGGATTCTGTCCCACCACATCGCTGGCTTCCGCGTCCACGGGCAAGATTGACGGGATGCTCTTCATGCTCGGCGGCTTCGTCGGCGCATTCCTCTTCGGCGAAACCGAACAATACTTCGATCACTGGTACTCCACCGCGGGCTACTTCGGACGCGTCACCCTCGACCAGGTCTTCGGACTTCCCGTCGGCGTCGTGGTCATGCTGGTCGTCTTCATGGCGCTGTTCATGTTCTGGGGATCGGAGCAACTGGAGCGGATCATCGGTAAACGCGACATGTCACACGAACCGAAACTCCGCCTCGTGGGCGCGGGACTTTTAGCGGCCGCGGCCATCGCGATCGTTTTCATCGGGACGCCTACTACTGCGGACAAATACGACCGGCTCACCCTCAATCGCACCGTGGATGGACAACCGGTCGTTTTCACTGCCGAAGAAATGCTCACAAATCGACAGGCTTACATCCATCCCGGCGAATTGCTTGCCACAATGGCAGATGATCGATTGATCACAACCATCATCGATGTCCGTCCCGAAGCGGATTACAACCTGTTCCACATCGCCAACGCTGTCAACGTTCCCGCGGCAGACATCAGCTCTGTCATCCCGTCCCTGCTGGCAGACCAGACGCCAAACAAAGTCTACGTGGTGGTCAGCAACGATGAAACCACCGCGACTCAGGCCTGGAAGATTCTGGTAGCCGAGTCGGTGCCAAACACGTACATCCTGGAAGGCGGCGTCAACAACTGGATCACCGTCTTTGGACAGGATGAAGACGGAATCAGCCCGCTCGCCAGCACGCTGGATGAAGCGTTGCGCTATCTCTTCCCCTCTGCCTTGGGTGACCGTTATGCATGTGCCAATCCCAGCCCGCTAATGGAATGGGAATTGGAATTTGAACCCAAGATCCAATTGCAATTGAAACGCGACAAGTCGGGTGGCGGTTGCGGTTAATCAGCAAATTGAATTCAACTTCAAAACACCAAAGCCCCGTGTACAAAACACACGGGGCTTTGGTGTGCGCTTAAAAAGATTCGCCTGAAAAGCAGATGAATTTGGACAAAATAAGGCTATAATAAGTCAATCACTAATAAAGAGGAGACTGCGATGAACGCTGGCGGAAAATTCAAGATCAAAGGCAAAAATATTCCTGGCTACGATTCGGAAATTGAAGTGGATATTGGCAGCAGCAACGATAAAAAGTTTGATGTGGTCAGCAAAGCGATTCCTGCTCCAACTTCCTACGGAGACGGGACGATCTTGTGGTTCAATGCATTCGGCGTGAAAGAAAAATCGACTGGAAAAGACGCCAACATTACCTACACCGTTACCTTAAGCGCGTTGCCAGCCGGAAAAACAAAACTCTTTGCGCTTGTCGATAATTCCCCGCAGGAAATCGAGATAAAAACTGGTGGAAGCGGCAAAATCAAATTCACCCTGAACGTGGGCGATCCGCCTCTCGGATATTGGCCCTAATTCGACAAGGCCTGCATCGCCAATCGTATAGCGCGCCGCCAGGGTGCACTTTCCACGTATAGGAATCTCGCGTCTTCATCTTTGAACTTCGAGACCTGCGCTTCGAGCAAATGGTTTGCATTTTGCAACACAGTGCCAGAGCGCGGGTCTTTTGCTTTTTTCAGAGCCTGATAAAGTGTGAAGTAAATCCTTAGCGGCTCTTCGGCGCCTGTAAATTCCTTATCTTTCTCCATAATGGAAAGGATGGCGTTCGCCCGTTGAGCCAAAGACTTCTCATCATCCATGTGAAGTGAAATTTGCAACAATCCTGCAAGCGCCTCCGCAGACAGATTGACTTGATTTAAACCTTCGCGTATCTCCAGGCAATCTTTGTACGCTTGAAACGCCCGGTCAAGTTCCTCGGCAAGCATGTAAGCATGTCCCATATTTAACAACGCCCAAGCTTCTCCCGATTGTTCCCCGATTTTTCTGCACAATTCATAACCTTGAAGAGCATATTCCAAAGCGGCAACCGCGTCACTTTGAATGGCGGCCGAGGTGCTTAGATTGATCAAGGTATAGGCCTCCTGGTAGGGATTTCCCACTTCGCGAGCAATGTCCAGGCCTTGCATCTGATATTTCTGTGAGGCGGAAAAATCACCCTGCTTGCCAGCCACCCAACCAAGGTTGCTTAACATCAATCCCTCCGCATATCTGTCGCCTCGCGCTCGGACGCCAAGATAGGAACGGTCGTAACAGTCGCGCGCCATGGAATAATCACCAAGCAAAGCGGCGGCATTCCCCAAATTGCTCAAGGCGCTAAACTCAACCACCGCATCCATTATTTCCCGTGCAAGATTAATGGATTGCTCCAAATATTGCATGGCTTGAGACAAGTTATTCTGTTCAATGGAAATTAATCCCAACCCATTCAGCATGTGCGCCTCGTTTTTTCTTGCCCCCACCTGACGCGCCTTATCCAATCCTGCAAGAGCCGTTTTCATACTCTCGTCCAGTTTGCCGAGGCGAAGCAAGGATGAGGCCAGATAGGAGTACGCATCCAGCATGGAATGATCATCCGGGTGTGCAAGTTCGAGGGCGTGTCGCGAATTTTCCATCGCACAGGGATAATCGCCAGTGGTAATACAGTAATTCGCCCGCGCCAGGAAGGACTTGGCAAACAACTGCGTATCCGATAACTTCATCGCAAGAGAATCAAGCGCATTGATATCGGCCAACTCCGATTTGCGATCACCGATACGATGAAACACACCCGTGCGTTCGAATAGGAGTTCAAAGCGGGTATGGAGTTCCTGCTCTGGGATCAAGGCCAGCGCGCGGGTAAAGTAATCTACAGCCTGGGAGTTTTGATAAGCGCCCGCCGCCTGACCGCCCGCCAGGGGTAAATAGTGCAGCGCTCTGGCGGTCAGGCTGGCGCACTCAGCATGATAAGCTAATTCACCATAGTGGCGTTCAATTTCGCCAGGATATAGCCTCTCCAACGCGTCCACCACCGAGGCGTGCAACTCCTGTCTGCGGGCTCTCATCTGCATGGAGTACGCTGCGTCGCGAATCAAGCCATGCCTGAAGATGTAACTATTCGGATTGACAGGGGAAAGAATTTCAGCCCTTTCAGCCTCTCCAAGTAACTCGAAAAGAACGGGAGTATCACCAAGGATGGCGGCCAGAACTCGCACGTCAAACTCGCGGCCTAGCACAGATGCAGTTTGAATGGCATCGCATACCGCGTTACTCAACTGATCAAGGCGCGCCATTAACAATGCACGGATGTCCGCCGGCAGGGATAGATCCTGGAACGCGCGCGTTATCCGCCAGCCTCCTTCGCTCATTTCCAGCAGTCGTTCTTCCTGCAAGTAGACCAGGATTTGTTCAGCAAAATATGGATTGCCCTCAGAACGTTCCAGAAGGAAACGCGTCAACTCCGTGGAAGCGGGGCCGCCCAGATATATTTCCGCCAAATTCGACAGTGCTTGTTTGGACAGCGCTCCAAGTTCAAGAGAAGTATCTGCCAAAGATTCTTCAAGCGTAGAATCTGAGCCAGTCCTGCGGGAAGAAACAATAAGAGCAACTGGATAATTTATCAGGGCGCGTTTGAGACGAGGCAGAAAAACCTTCGTGTCTTCATCCAGAAATTGTGCATCTTCGATGAAAATAATTATGGGCTGGCGCAGGCTCTCAGCTCTGAATAAAGCCGTTAAAGCGAGCAGGGTATTGTTGTAACGGCCCTCAGCGTCCAGTTTTTCGTAGAACGACTCAGGCCAGTACAAATCCATCAACGCGCCCAACGCGGATTGTGTACGTTCCAGATCGCCCGCCAGTTCCGGTCCATCAATACAAGAGAGCAAGCCGGCTATTTTTTGATCAAAGACCCGCTTGCGCGAGGTGTCATCCATCTCGGATGTAATACCAAAATACCGCAGTAACCAGTACCGAAACGGATTGAGGGATTGACGCAGAACCTGATCGGAGTGACAGAGCGCCCAAAGTACAGATCGATCTTCCAGAGCGGGAGACACTTTCAGTTCATAAACGAGACGGCTCTTGCCAATCCCGGCTTCGCCCCAGACGACGAGAGAGCCCGCGGACTTTCCCAACCATAATGATTGCAGGAAATTGGACAGGTGGGCAAGTTCTTCTTCCCTCCCGACAAACTCTCCCTGATGCGGGGCTTCCAAATGCGACTTGCGTCCATGCAGGACGAAGACCTTCTGTTCCGTGTCGAACCCTTTGAATTTTTGCGCGCCCTGATATTCGAAATTAAACCGGTTCTTGGTTCGTCGCGCAATGCGTTCATCGATCCAGATACTGCCCGTGGGCGCAGACATCATGAAGCGCGAAGCGAGATTCACTCCCCAGCCATAGCAGGTATAACACTCGCACATTGCGCCTCCCAAAAAACCCGCATGCGCAATGTAGTAGGTAACTCCGGCAGTGACGGGAAAATCGACCCGGGATTTCAGGTCAAGGATAAAGTTGAGGGTACGGCCAATATCGTTCTCATAGGCCACAGGCGCGCCCCATAGCATGAGCATGTTGCAACCCTTATCGCCAAAGTCGAGGCGGCTGAGCATACCGCCATATTGCTCCTGAAGATCATACAGTTCCTGCACGAACTCCTGCAACTTTTCGTTGGACAACTCCGGGAAACGCATGAAGAGATTGACCGCCTGGCGGAACTCGCCGCGCTCATCCCGTTTGAGAATGTTGTCCGGAACGAAGACGCGGGAGACGGGCAGGTCAACGGGCGGGAGACGGACGGGGGCAGGACCGGGCAGTTCGGAACGGATCCCAGCCAGACGGTGGAAAGATGCGCCGTTCTCGACGGTTACGTCCGCCTCTAAAACGTCAGATACAGCCCGGGAGAGATAGATATCCCCTGCCCGGGCAAGATGTTCGGCGCTGGCAGAATCTTCCACAGCCATTCCGCGGAAATAGTAGGTGGCGTTGTTCAGATCGCGCGACGCTAAAATCCCCCAGGATGCATCGCCAAGAGACAGGCCAATTTTTGCGGAAAGAGAAAAGGAGCCATAGGAGGTCTGTTCCAGTGGACGCGCCGCCAGGGTCTGTTGAATCCACCAGGCAGAAGCCAGCGCATCCAAAGCAGTGGAGTGCTCATCCGTTTCGACGGGGAAGAGTGCCATGATGCCATCACCCGCAAAGCCAACGATCTTGCCCCCATGTTCAAAAATGCTGGTCACCAGTGGGTCAAAGACGCGGTGCATCAGTCCCACCAGAACTTCCGCGCCATGCTGGCCTTGTTTTGCCAGGGCATCCGTCAGGTTGGAGAAGCCGGACAGGTCCAGGAACATTCCCACTGCGTGGAACGATCCCTGGAATTGTCTGGCGCGGTATTTTTCAACGATCAATTCGGGAACAATGCGATGCATATCATCTCGAAACGTATTCCGATTGTAGCACGGGCAACAGGCGAAATACAACGTTTCTGTGTGATGTCGATTTGCCATTTAACAGATTTCCCGATCAGGCTGGCGTAAACAAAAAAACACTCCCGAACGAGGAGTGTTTTTTGGAGTTGTCGTCTGCGGCTATGCTGGTTGAGAGACGGATTGTGCAAAAACAGGAATGGTGGTCGGTTCGTCCGTCGCGGCACGCACACCGCGCCTTGAAATGACTCTCTCAAATAAACGTCCATCATCAAGTTGAAAAGACTCGACCTGGTTGCCTGTCCAGTCCATCGAATATCCCCGCGCCCGAATTAAATGTTCATCGACATACGCAAAAGGCCACTTCTCAGTGATCTCCCGGAAAATATCGCCATCTACCTGGTACTTGATCGCCATAGCCTGACTCCTGTGAAACATGATTATTGCCAGTGTGGCAGGTTCTATGTGGCATTTTACACCCACATAAACATATCGTGGGCGAATTTTTTGCCAGTTTACGCTTCTGTAAACTGGTTGATCTAGCGCGATGCAATTGAAGAATTATGACAAACCTCCCGTTTTTTCCATGACCTGCGGGACGTTTTATTGGGAATATAATCACGCTGTGACCAAGCGCAACTATTTCAACCGCCAGATTGCCCTGCCGCAGGACCACGGCTCGTGGGTTTTCATTCTGAGTCCGCTTCTTATCGGACTTTTCGCGGGCCGCTCCTTTTCGTACGCTTCTCTCGCGCTGACAGTTGCGGCGATGGCGGCTTTTCTCATCCGACAGCCAACCTCGATGATGGTCAAGGCCTACGCGGGGAGACGTCCGCGCAGTGACCTGCCCGCCGCGCGGCTGTGGTTCAGCGTGTACGGCGTAATCGCAATCATCGCGTTGGCGGAACTCTTTTATCTTGGACAGGGATACATCGCCCTGCTAGCTGTCCCCGGGATTCCCGTCTTTGCGTGGCATCTCTGGTTAGTGAGCAGACGCGCTGAGCGGCGGCAGGCGGGTATCGAAGTCATCGCGACGGGGGTGCTGTCCCTCGTCGCACCCGCGGCGTTTTGGGTGGGGCTCGGACAGTACGACTCGTCGGGCTGGTGGTTGTGGGCGCTGACATGGTTACAGAGCGCGGCGAGCATCGTCTACGCGTACGCGCGGCTCGAGCAACGAGAGCAACCCCAAAGTCCCGCGCGAAGCGAGAAGTGGAAGTTGGGGCGGCGCGCCTTCCTGTACACATCCTTCAACTTGGCCGCGGCGCTCGTCCTCGGCTGGAGTCAAATCCTGCCGCAGTGGATCTTTGTCCCGTTTCTCTTGCAATGGCTGGAAACGGTTTGGGGCATCGAGAATCCCGCCACGGGCTGGAAGCCGACGCGCATCGGTATCCGCCAGTTAATCGTCAGCACTTTGTGGACGATCCTTTTCATTATCGCATGGAGATTATGATGGCCGAAGAAAAATGGGTCAAATTCATCGAAGTCCTTGGACACATGGAAGCCACCCTGATTGAAAGCTATTTTACAGCGCATGGTATCGAAATAGAACTGGTCACAGAGGCGTATTACCAATACAAGGTCGGCGCTGGGATGGGACGAGTGGAAATCCTCGTTCCGAATTATCAACTTGCTGATGCGCAAAAACTATATGCGAAATCGGGTTGGAATTTCGATATCACCGAAATTGACGATGATGAAGACGATGAAGATGACGAATAATCATCTCAACTGGAGATTATGATGGATGAACTGAAATGGGCCAAACTCACCGAAGTTTACGGGCGCATGGATGCCGACCTGATCGAAAGTTATCTCAAAGCAAATGGCATTGATGCGGAACTGTTTCAGGAAGCGGTGGGACATACCATCTATCCGACCACGATTGACGGCCTCGCCAAAGTGCAAATTTTTGTCCAAAAAGAAAACCTGGAAGAGGCGCACAAAATGATCGAGCGCTTCAACGAACAGACCGACACCGAGGAAGCAACTTGAAAAACACGGTCATTCTTGTCAACAACAACGGCATGGGCGACATCCTCGAAGCGCAGACAAAAGCGGACAAAGTGATCACGCTCTGATATGACTCAACGTTGCCAGCACCTCCGCTTCATTCGGACCCTTGGCCTGCTCCTGATTCTATCGAGCGGGTTCGCTCTTTTGGCGATCCCCGCCGCGGCCTCGTCCGATTTGGATTCCGCCACCCCCACCGCGACAGCCTACGTCACTCCCTCCCCCACCATGTATCTGGTGACATTAACACCGACTCCCACCATCGCGCCCACCCCCACCTTCGATCTCGCCCGCCTCGATAAGCCACTGGTCAGTGAGCCACCTTCTCAACTGGACGAGGGCCTACTGGTCTTCTGGGGTGTTTGCATGGCCTGTCACGGTGACAGCGGGCAAGGACTGACAGACGAGTGGCGCGAATCGTTCGGTGAAGACCGCGATTGCTGGACTTCAAAATGTCACGCCTCGAACCACCCTCCACAGGGATTCGAGTTTCCGCGCATTGTCCCCTCGCTTACCGGCCAGGGAAGATTGTTGCGCTTTGTAAACGCGAAACAACTATATGAATACAACCTTGCCAATATGCCCTGGTGGGATCCCGGCTCGTTGACCGAGGAAAAAGCCTGGGCAGTCACTGCCTACCTGATGAAGATGAACGGCAGGCTTCCGGATGGCGTGACGCTCGCCGCCGCGAACGGACAGTTCGTTCCCGTCCAATACACTATCGTGGAACCGCCCGCGCAAAACAACCTCTGGAAATTTTTACTGGCTGGCACATTACTGCTGGCCGCGGTTGGCATCGGGCTACAATCCGTTCAACAGCGCACGGGGACGCGTCCCGGTTTCGTTCTGCACCTGCATCCGCCAGGCATCCCTGCCCTGCAGGCGCGTTTACGGTACACCCTCGGTGCGGGCGGACTGGCCGTCTTCCTATGCTTGATCCTTTTGGTGACTGGCCTGCTGGAAATGTACTACTACATCCCCTCGGTGGAGCGCGCCGCCTCATCCGTGCAGGAGATCACCTTCCTCGTCCCATTTGGCGGATTGGTACGCAACCTGCATTTTTGGTCGGCGCAGGCACTGGCAATCATCGCCGCCGTCCACCTTTTGCGCGTCGTGCTCACAGGCGCGTACGCCAAACCGCGTCGCTTCAACTACCTGCTCGGGCTGGGGCTTTTTGTCATCGTGCTTCTGCTCGATTTCACTGGCTATGTTCTGCGCTGGGACGAAGGCATTCGCTGGGCGTTGATCGCGGGCACCAACCTGCTGGGCTCTGTGCCGGGAATCGGCGAGGGACTCGTCCGCTTCGTTTCAGGGAACCTCGAGCCTGGTCCCGCCATGTTGATTCGATTCTACGCCTGGCACATCTTCGGGCTGACAATTCTCGGGGGACTCATTCTGGTCTGGCACCTCTTCCGCGTCCGCCGCGACGGTGGGATTGCCGCGCCAACCCCACCTGTCCGCGCGGACGCGGCGCGCATTCCGCGCGCGGAACTCCTGCGGCGCGAGGTCATCGTCATGTTGGTCGCGGGCGGTCTCCTGCTTTTGGTCTCCACCTTTGTCCCCGCGCCCATCGAACAGCCAATGGACGCCTCGCTCGTCAGTCTGGCAGAATCGCGCGCGCCGTGGTTCTTCCTGTGGGTGCAGGAACTGCTCAAGCTCGGCGATCCCTTCCTGTGGGGTATTGCCGTCCCGGTGATCGTACTGGCGTTATTGGCCATCATCCCGTACGTGTTCCCGCGTGTTTCCGAATCCGAACTCGGACGCTGGTTTCCGCGCTCGGGCCGCGCCGCACAACTCTTTGTCATCATTCTGGTTGTGGCGATCGTCGCCCTCACTATTATGGCAACCCAGCCCATCACACTGCCCTGAGCAGAAGGATGTTTTCCCCGTAATCAAAGGGCATACCAAATTAACATGACTCAAATTCCTCGTCGAAACTTTCTCAAACTAATCGCGAACACCCTCCTGGGTGTAAGTGGCGCGCTGGGGCTTGCCGGACTGGCGCGCTTCTTCAGCTTTCAAGCCGATCCGCCTCCGCCAAAAGAATTTGACATTGGCCCTGCCACAGATTATCCGCAGGGATCGGCCACCATCCTGCCGCAAGTCCCCGCCACCGTCCGCCACTTATCCAAGGGATACACTGCCGTCAGTATGAAATGCACACATCTGGGATGCACCGTGGAAAAACCCGGCGAGTCCTTCGAATGTCCCTGCCACGGCTCGCGCTTTGATGAAAACGGCAAACTTACCCGCGGCCCCGCGACGCGCGACCTGCCCTCGCTGTCGGTGGAAGAAAATGAATCCGGGAATCTGATAGTTTACGCGGGATAACCAGACGATATAATCGCATCATCAATCATCAGGAGTGACTCATGGATTTCGATCTAAACGAAGAACAACGCATGTGGAAAAAAGTCGTCCACGAATTTGTGGCGGCGGAGTTACAACCCAAAGCGCGGGAGGTGGACGAAAAGGGTGAATTCAACTGGGAGGCTGTTCGAAAAATGGGGCCTATCGGCCTGCTCGGTTTGAGCGTTCCTGAAGCCTACGGCGGCGCGGGCGTGGATAGCATCAGCGCGGCCATCGCCATCGAGGAGATCGGCTGGGCCTGCGGTTCCACCGCGCTGGCCATGGCCGCACACAACGGCCTCGGCACTTCGCCCCTTGTCAATTTTGGCAGCGAAGAGCTCAAAAAGAAATGGCTTCCTCTCGTCACCAGTGGAAAGGGAAAACTGGCGTCGCTGGTAATGACCGAACCCGGCGCTGGGTCTGACCTGCAAGGCGGGATCACAACCCGAGCGGAAAAATCTGGGAACGAATGGGTCATCAACGGCGCCAAGATGTGGTGCACAAACGCGTCCATTGCGGAATACATCATCGTGGTGGCGCGCACAGACAAAAAGTCCGGTTCGCACGCCTTCAGCATGCTCCTCGTCCCAACGGATACACCCGGCCTGCACATCGCGCCCCCCGAAAAGAAAATGGGACTGCACGGCTCTCCCACCCACGCGGTGACCCTCGAAAACGTCCGCGTGCCGCTTGGCAACCTGGTCGGCGAGGAGGGACGCGGCCTGCAACAGACTCTCGCTACACTGGACGGCGGACGCATCGCCATTGGTTCGATCTCCCTCGGGCTGGCGGAAGCCGCGCTCGAAGCCGCCCTGTCCTACTCGAAAGAACGCAAAGCCTTTGGCAAGAGCATCGCTCAATTCCAGGCCTTGCAGTGGAAAATAGCCGACGCTTCACTGGAAATTGAACTGGCACGCAACATGATCTACAAAGCCGCCTGGCTCAAAGACCAGAAGCGGCCATACACAAAAGAGGCGGCCATGGCGAAATTGTTCGCTAGTGAAATGGCGGAGCGCGTCTGCTACAACGCCATCCAGATCCACGGCGGATATGGCTACAGCCGCGAATACCCTGTCGAGCGCATGTATCGGGACGCGCGCTTAATGACCATCGGCGAAGGCACCAGCGAGATTCATCGCCTCGTCATCGCGCGTTTCGCGCTGGGATAATTCTCAACTGAAGATAAAAGCAATTGGCCGACTTCTGACAAGTCGGCCAATTTCGTTAAATCTTCTCCAGCATCTCAATCGCCCGTTTCAACCTCTCCAGCACTTTCTCTTTCCCAATAATCTCCATGCTTTCGAACAGCGGCGGGCTGACCTTCTGGCCTGTCACCGCGACGCGGACGATGCCGAAGACCTGATTGGGACTCAGCCCCGATTCTTCAACAAAGGCGCGCATGGGCGGTTCGGCTCGCGCGTGACTGAGATCTGGTTGCGCTCCGAGGATTTCGTACGCCCTTCGAGCAATCGCGGCGGACTGCTTCGCGTCCAATTCCTTCGCGACCAGATCTTCGAGATTTGGCTCGACGGTTTCATGGAAGAAGAATGCGCCGAACGCGAGACAGTCATCCAATGTGACGAGACGTTCGCGGATGAGCGGGATAATTTTCAGCAGGGTGTTGTCGTTAACGGCGAGTCCCTCACGGGTGAAATATGGCTTGAGACGCGCGGCCAGGTCCTCGGTCGTGAGGAGGCGGATGTGCGTCCCGTTGAAGTGATCCAGTTTTTGGAAATTGATCGCGGCAGGCGACGGAGTCAGATGGTCGACGCTGAAACGCTCAATCATCTTGTCGAGAGTCATCACATCGTCTTCGGGGACGCCCCAGCCCATCAGTGCGCTCCAGTTATTGATGCCTTCAGGAATGAAGCCAAGTCCCTCCATGTCCTTCACAAAAATGGAGTAACCATCTTTCATTGCGTCCGCGGCCTCGCGTTTGGACATTTTGCCTTTGCCGCTGGGTTTGAGGAAGAGCGAAAAATGTACCCAAATCGGTTCATCCCACCCGAAAGCGCGCACAATGTTGACGTGAATGGGAAAGGTGCTCAACCATTCTGAGCCGCGCAAAACGTGCGTGATCTTCATCTCGAAGTCGTCAACCATTGCGCCAAGATGATAGGTTGGCAGACCATCCGACTTAATGAGCACAGCATCATCGAAGTTTTTATTTTCCACCACGATATCACCGCGCAAGTGGTCGTGTGCGACGGTTGTGCCATCGAGGGGCATTTTCAAACGAATCACATGCTTTTCACCAGCAACGACGCGCCGCGCGGCTTCGTCAGGACCAAGAACGCGACAGGTGCCGTCGTAGCGTGGCGTTTCCTTGCGCTTCTGCTGTTCCTGACGCACTTTTTCCAGGCGGTCAGGCGTGCAAAAACAAGGATATGCCGCGCCTTTTTCAACTAAAGTCTTTGCGTGATGCTGATAAATTTCGCGGCGCTCGGTCTGACGATACGGCCCGTAAGGACCGCCGACGTCAGGGCCTTCATCATATTCAAGCCCCAGCCAGCGCAAGCCATCGATGATCTCCCGTTCTGCTCCGGGGATGGTGCGCTTGATGTCGGTGTCTTCGAGGCGAAGGATGAATTGTCCGCCAGTCTGGCGGGCGAGTAAAAAGTTATAGAGCGCATTACGCGCTGTGGCGAGATGCATATGTCCCGTCGGGGAAGGCGCGAGGCGTGTGCGGGCAGGTTTAACGTTCAAAATGTTTTCTCCGAATCAGAATTCCATTTGTTTGTGTCTTAATATCACACTTTCCACAAGTCCGATACCGAGCATGAGCGAGACAAGACCCGATCCGCCGTAACTAATGAACGGGAGCGGCAATCCAGAAACAGGGATGATATTCATGTTGACGCCGATGTTGACCGCGCCCTGAAAGAAGATCAGGATGGCGATTCCGTAGCCGATCATCGCGCCTGTCACATCTTTTGCCAGTCGCGCCGTCCGCAGGCAACGCAGGATGATGAAGATCAATATGGCGATCACCAATCCCGCGCCGATCATGCCAAACTCTTCTGAGATGGCGGAAAAGATAAAGTCCGTGTGGCGGACTTTCAAAAAGCGCAACTGCACCTGAGAGCCGTGACCATATCCCTGACCAAGCAATCCGCCCGAGCCGATGGCAATCAATGCCTGTTGCACATTGTAGGTCGCGCCGTACGTGGCATTCGGATCGGGAAACAGGAAAGTCAGCACGCGGTCGCGCTGGTATTGCTCAAGAAACGGGAAGGCCGCGGCAATTCCAAGAATGCCCATTAATCCGCCCCACAGTAAATGCTTGATCTGAATCCCGCTGATCCAGACCATCGCGGCCCAAATGACCATCATCACGATGACGTTACTCAGATTGGGCTGAAGCAAAATCCAGATGGCAAGCCCCCACACCCACATCAGGCTTCCAAGAATCCATTTCAGGTCGCGCGGACGGTCTTTTGTCTGCTCGAAATAGCGCGCCAGAATCAACACTTCCACCACTTTCGCCAATTCCGTGGGTTGGATGAAAAG
>JAYRVQ010000258.1:0-2253 GCA_041918465.1 Anaerolineales bacterium | reverse complement strand
CCCTGCCCTCGCCCCTTAGGCAACTGGCTCTCGCCATTTTTCGGGCATATTACAAGATGGGTGACTGTATTTTCTGCAAAATCGTGGACGGAACCGCCAAAGCGGATGTGATTCTCCGCGACGAGCAAGTGACGGTCTTTCGCGACGTCCGTCCTGCCGCGCCAACCCACATTCTCATTGTCCCGAACCGTCACATTGACTCGGCCAACGCGTTGGAAGAATCTGACGCGGCGCTGGTCGGTCACATGTTCGTGGTCGCGAAACAAATCGCGGCTCAGGAGGGACTCGCCAACGATGGCTATCGTCTCACCGTCAACACCGGCGCACAGGGCGGACAAACCGTCTTTCACATGCACCTGCATTTGATCGGGGGACGTCAGCTGCGGGCAATGGGTTAAAAGAGACAGTCACCTTTGAGGTGACTGTCTCTTTTTCATCTATCGATTCAGCATCCCTTTGCCCCCGCCAAATTTACTGGACGGTTTTCTCAATCGCAGGGCGTACCAGCCCATTCCCAGCCCGCCCAACAGTAGGACCGCGCCGAGGATTCCCATCCACGGGATGTTCGCGCCGCCCTCCTGCGGAGTCACATCCGGGGCGGCCTGCACACTCTTCGACTGCGCGCCGAAATCCACAAAGGCGCGGTCACCGGCTTTCACTTCCAGCCGATAGGAAATGTCCGTTGTCGGATTGTAGCCTTCGGGGATGGCCATACTGATATTGAATGTACCCTCCGGCACATCTGCAAAACAGGTGCGAACCGGTTCTTCCGTGTCAGGGTCAATGGTATTGACCGTGGCTTCGGTCTTCGAATATGCGCCGTTGATGTCGGTCACGCTCACTTGTCCACCTGACAGCCCAAATTCTGTCTCCTCGCGCAGGGCGTTGCCGTTGAAATCATCATAGAGCAGAATGCAAACTTCAGTTGTCCCGGCAAAGGGAGTGGGTGTGGGAAGAATAGATGTGGGCGTGGGAGAAGGTCCGGGCGTGGGAGTGTAAGCCGCCGGACCGCCCACTCCCAAAAGGAGTTGCATGCCTGCGAGCAGATTCGAGCAATCGGGATTCAGTTGAGGGTTTTGCCCGTACAACTGTTCCAGCGAAACACCCGTCTTGAGCGAGATGCTGATGCAGTTATCGCCTTCCTGGACGATGTAAATGATGCGTCCATCGGGACCGGGCGTAGGCGTGGCATATTGCGGCAATTGTGCGGGACGCGAGGCCTGCGCGGGTAACGTCAGCCCGAAAAAGGCCAGGAGTACGGCGATCAGGCTCAGGGTCAGAAGGAAGCGTTTGTTCATCGTCGGGATTATACCCCGAGAGAAGGAGTGCATCGCACCCGCGCTACCCCTCTGATATAATCCAGTCACCGCAGGAGGTCGTATGTCTTTGAATATCGTCATTGGCGCTCAGTGGGGCGATGAGGGCAAGGGGCGCATTGTAGATTATCTGGCCGCGGGAGCCGATTTTGTGGCGCGCTACAACGGGGGCGACAACGCCGGGCACACCGTGAACGTGGGTAGCAAAATTTTCAAATTACATCTCGTGCCCTCGGGCATCGTCCACCCGCACACCACCGCAGTGATGGGCAACGGCATGGTCATCAATCCGCGCACGCTCATCGAGGAGATGACCGCCCTGCGCGCCTCGGGTGTCTCGATCGCGCCACAACGACTGCACATTTCGCCCGCCGCGCATCTCATCACACCCGCGCATCGCGCGCTGGATAACGCCAACGAAGCCGCGCGCGGCAAGGGTAAGATCGGAACGACGGGACGCGGGATCGGTCCCGCGTACATGGACAAGGCCTCGCGTCACGGACTGCGGATGGCCGACCTGCTCGCGCCCGACTTCCACAACCGACTACATGCCCACCTGCTCGAAGCCAATCGGACCCTCGGCCTGCTCGCCGCGCCCGAATTGGAAGTGGACGCTGAGATCGAATCCTACCTGAATCAGACATCGCGCCTCGCGCTCTACATCCGCGACGTGGCGATGGAACTTTCTCTGGCCCTCAAACAGGGACAGTCCGTCCTCGCCGAAGGCGCGCAGGGGACTCTTCTTGATCTCGACCACGGTACTTATCCCTTCGTGACCAGTTCCACCACCGTCGCACCCGCCGCGCTGACGGGACTCGGTCTCGGACTTGACGCGGCGCGCGAAGCCCGCGTGATGGGCGTGACCAAAGCCTTCCAGACGCGCGTTGGCTCTGGGCCTTTCCCCACCGAGATCAAAGGCAAGGCCGCCGAACGTCTG
>JAYRVQ010000257.1:0-2590 GCA_041918465.1 Anaerolineales bacterium | reverse complement strand
GAAAACGAACCTTTGGCAAAACTACGGGGCATGGCCAAAGAACTGAACATCACCAATGCCAACCGACTCAAAAAAGAAGCGCTGATCGTACGCATCCGCCAGGCCGAGGCCGAAAAGGAAGGCATCGAGGTGCGCGGCGGAATTCTCGAGATCATGAACGAGGGCATCGGCTTCCTGCGCTCTGAGAATTACCGCATCAGCGAATCGGACGTGTACGTCTCACAGGCGCAATTAAGACGGTATGACCTGCGCGGCGGAGACCTGGTTATCGGGCACGTGCGCGCCCCGCGCGAATCCGAACGCCACTACGGACTGCTCAAAGTGGAATCGGTCAACGGGGTGGACCCCGAAGAGGCCCGCCGCCGTCCGAATTTCGAGAGCCTGACCCCAATATTCCCCGAGGTGCGCTTCGACCTGGAGCTCGAACACGACAGCCTGGCCCCTCGTCTCATCAACCTGATCACTCCCATCGGACGCGGTCAAAGAGGCCTCATTGTTTCTCCTCCCAAAGCGGGGAAGACCACAATTCTCAAGCAAATCGCCAATTCGATTTCAACCAAATATCCTGATGTTCATTTGATGGTAGCGCTGATCGGCGAACGCCCTGAAGAAGTGACCGATATGGATCGCTCCGTCGACGCGGAAGTGATCGCCTCCACGTTCGATGAACCCGTCACCTCGCACGTCCGCACCGCGGAGATCGCCTTAGACCGCGCTAAGAGATTGGTGGAGCTCGGACGCCACGTGGTAATCTTGATGGACTCGATCACCCGCCTCGCACGCGCCTACAACCTCGTGGTCAATCCGTCAGGGCGGACGCTGTCGGGCGGTATGGATCCGTCGGCGTTGTACCCACCGAAAAAATTCTTCGGCGCGGCGCGCAATATCGAAGAAGGCGGTTCGCTGACCATCATCGCCACCTGCCTAGTGGATACGGGCTCCCGTCTCGACGATGTGGTGTACGAAGAGTTCAAAGGCACGGGCAATATGGAATTGTTGCTCTCCCGCAAATTGCAGGAGCGCCGCATCTTCCCCGCCGTGGACATCGAACGCTCGTCCACCCGCCGCGAAGACCTGCTACTCGGCCCGGATATTCTGCAACGCGTCTGGCTGATGCGCCGCATGTATATCCAAATGACATCCCCGCCGCCACAAGGTGCGGGCATGGATTCTGCTGTGGCTACAGAGGCCATCATCACTCGCATGGTCAAGGCCAGAAATAATCAGGAATTCCTCGAGACCCTTACCGACAGCATGTGAGATCGCTGGAAAGTGTTATGAGTAAAATTTTATCGTTCTGGAAAAACAACCGTTTTGGGGTCGTCTCGTGGCTGGTGACGGTCGCGCTGGTGGCTTCGTTGCTGGGCGGCGCGTTTTGGTCGCTGCGCGAAAACGCGCAGGCGGCAGATTCGGCTCTTGTCCCGCAACCAACCGCAGGTCCGGATGAAGCGCCAAACGTCAGCCTGCCGCTCCCGCCCGTTTCGAGCGGAGATCCAGTCATTGGCAGGAAAATCCAGATCGTCACGTACATCCCCGCGGAATTGCCGCGCTACGAACCTGTTACTTATATTGTCCAGCGCGGCGACGCGATGAGCAAGATCGCCGAAAAGTTCAAGGTCGAGACGGCCTCCATCCTTTACAACAACAAGGAAGAGCTGGAGGATAACCCGCACAATCTGAAGCCCGGTATGAACCTGCTTATCCCTCCTGTGGATGGGATCTACTACACCTGGAAGGAAGGGGACACCCTGGAGAAGGTGGCTGGGGAATATGACGCCAAGGCGGAGGATATCGTCAATTTCCCCGGCAATGATGTGGACCTGACCAACCCGGATTTCAAAGCCGGCACATTGGTAATGATTCCCGGCGGGTCGCGCGAATTGCTGGATTGGAGTCAATTCGTCCCCACGATTACGCGCGGCAGTGGCACGGGCACATCGGAACTGGGCGGCAGTGGTTGCACTGGCGGACTGGTGGGCGATGGCGCGTTTGGCTGGCCTACCAACGGTCCACATACCATTTCGGGCAACAACTACACCGCAGGTCACCTCGCCATTGATATCACCGCCAACGAAGGTGACGCGGTTTTCGCGGCCGACGCGGGTGTGGTGACCATGGCTGGTTGGAGTCAGTATGGTTATGGCAACGTTGTCATGATCGACCATGGCAACGGCTACGTGACCGTGTACGCGCACTTAAGCCAGATCAACGTAACAGTCTGCACCAGCGTTGGGCAGGGTACGCTTATTGGACTGGCAGGCAACACAGGCAATTCGTTTGGCGCGCACCTGCACTTCGAGATTCGTTATGGCGGGGCCAACATTAATCCGCTTGATCTTGTGCGCTAGTCTCCTGCGCAGCCCGGGGTTCCAATTTTCCCCATGTTAAAAAAACTTCAATCCATGCTTGCATCCCTTCCGCTGGACGGACTACGCTATTTTGATTCCATCGGCTCGACGAATGACGAGGCGCTGGCTTGGGCCACGGAGGGCGCGGGGGACCTTTCCCTCGTCATCGCGGACGAGCAGACGACAGGCCGCGGTCGCGCGGGACGAAAGTGGGTCACCCCGCAGGGAACGGCTCTGGCTTT
>JAYRVQ010000256.1:0-5549 GCA_041918465.1 Anaerolineales bacterium | reverse complement strand
TTGATAAGTGTAAAGACGCCCATCACGCCGAGAAGAAAGGCTTCCACGCCGCCGTGTCCCGCGCCGATCAACACGCCTTCATTCCACGTGCGGTTCTTCTTGAGGATGAACTTGTACAAAACCCATCGCGAAGTCTCCTCAAAGACGCCCGCCGCCAGGCCAAGGAAAACGGCATTGAACGCAGTAGACCAAGCCGCGGGCGGCGACGGAAGCGTCCCGTTGGTAAAGAGCGCGGTCGTTCCAATGAGGAACGGGATGTGAAGGATCTGCGACACGATGAACGTGGCCGCGCCCGCGAAGAACAGTTTCCACGAAAGTTTGAACTTTCGAGTCAACCAAAACCCGAGCAGGATCGGCAATACAATCATGCCGAGGATGCTAATGCTGGATGTAGCGATGATCATTCATTCTCCTATTCGATTTGTAGGGCGGGATGGCATCCCGCCTTATGACTAAGGCATGGATCGCTCGCGGCGCGTCGAGCGCGTCAACGGGCGTTTGGCAATGACGTTGATCTTATTGGCGTTCTCAAGGATGTGCGTGGAGACTACTTCCCAGCCTTCCTCGCCCCAGCCGTTGAGCAGCTCCTCCAACTCATCCGCGGGGACTCCTTTGAAGAATCCGCCAACAGTTTGCACGCGATATTCCCATTTTTGCATTTCTTCAGCCATTTCAGCCTCCTACAATTTCGCGATCAGCGAACTACGATTGAAACGAGTTACGCTCAGATAAATCAGAAGAACATCCACCAGCCAGATGAACAGGCCAATAAACATGGATGTACCGACTCCCAGGAATAGAATGCCACTCACTTGTCCAATGACGAGCGCCAGCACAAGCACCACCAACGAGGCGCTCATCTGATACGCTTCCATAAACGTTTTGACGCGCGATGAGATCAACACCGTGGCAGAAATTCCCAGCACGGCCAGCGCGGGGGTCAGCCAGAACATCAGCGGCCACCACGTTGCCAGCGGGAACCAGATCCGCCCAAAGAGCGGATAACTTGCTATGTTCACTACAATAATGTAGACCGCATAGGTTATCCATGAAAGACCAATGGCGGGGATCACTGCTGCCAGTACCTTGCCAAGGAAAAGTTCCAAATCGCTGGTCGGTGCGTAGAGCAGGGCTTCCATCGTCTTGCGTTCGCGTTCGCCCACGAACGAGTCCGAGCCAACCACAGTGGAAAACATCAGCGGCATGATCAGGAACAACGGTGCTAGCATGAATCCCGTCATGTAAAGCACAAACATCTGCTCCAAACTCTTCCCTTCGAAAATCGCCGAAAGCGCGGGCGGCATACTTCTGAGCATCACGTCAATATCGCCAAGTTCCCGCTCCACATCTTCCACAGGAATTACCTGCGGCACAACAATCATCACAATTGGCATGATAATGGCGAAAATTAGTGGCACGATAACGCCGGGTCCCCAGGCGGCCTTATTCTGGCGCACTTCCTTCAAATCCTTTTGGGCAATCGCCCAGATCGAACGCCAGTTCATTGTTCACCTGCCTGTAATGCGAAATAGATATCTTCTAACGTGTAATCACGCGGGTTGACCTTCAGGATGGATGCGCCCTGCGCGGCCAGATACTGGACGACTTGCGGAATGACTTCATCGCTCTCGACCTGTACCTGCCACGCGTCGCCCTGACCTATAACCTGCTTCACGCCTCGATGAGCCTTGAGACTCCCCGACACGTTTTCCGCGGGCGTCTGCCAGAAGACGATATCCACCCAGGTGACGGGCCACAGCTTGCGAGACAATTCTTTCAAACTGCCCATCGCCAGGATGCGTCCCTTATTCATCACAGCCACGCGGTCGCAGAGACGCTGGGCTTCGAGTAGATTGTGCGTCGCCAGCAGGATGGTCTGTCCGTTCTGGTGACTCAAGTCTGCGATCAGCCCGTTGACGTGTTGCGCCGCTTCGGGGTCCAGGCCAGAAGTGGGCTCGTCGAGAAACAGCAATGGCGGCTTGTGGATCAGGGCACGCGCCAGAGCCAATCTCTGCTTCATGCCCTTGCTGTACGTCTCCACCTTATCGGCGGCGCGGTCTTGCAAGCCGAAAAATGTCAGAATTTCCATCACGCGGCTTTTCAGGGCAGATTCGGGAATCCCAGCCAGCGTGGCGAAGAATGCCAGGTTTTCGTAAGCCGAGAGACGTTCGTAGAGCGCGGGAGTCTCCGTCAGGACACCGGTCTGTTGGCGGACGCGCTGACCGTCCGAAGCAGGATTCAGCCCGAAGACCCGCGCCGAACCGCCGCTCGGGGGCAGAATCCCGTTCAAGAGGCGGACGGTCGTCGTCTTGCCCGCGCCGTTCGGTCCGAGCAATCCGAAGACCTCGCCGGGTTCCACGTGAAACGTCATCCCGTCCACGGCACGGTTGGAGCCGAAGACGCGTTCGAGAGCGTTGACTTCGACGATGGCGGTCATTTGTTCTCCCGCCGCCAGAGGATGTACGAATAGATCATCGGCACAAAAGCCGCCACGAGCACGGCAACCATCATCAGCCAGAAACCCGCCTCGCCAAGAAAGGTGGAGACGATGGTCACCACACCACCAAGCATAAAGAGCTTGGAACCGAGTTTGTGGGTCTCATCCCAGACGGTTTCACTGGAGAGAGTCCACGGGGTGCGGATGCCGATGAAGAAGTTGCGCTTGGCTTTACCCATCATGTAGCCCGCGCCGATGAACAGCAGGCCGACCACCGGCAGGATCATATAGGTCATATTGAATTGGTAGCCAAGCGCAGCGCTCAACGTCAAGCCATAGATGAAGAGCATGTAGACCACGAAGATCACGATGAACCAGTTGAAGACGCCGCGGAATTTGGCGATATTGGCCTTGAGCGGGTCAATGTGCGGGATGACGAGGAACAACGGCACAAGTACGACCGTCATGATCGGCATCAGGAAGATGCCCCAGAATTTGGACATGTAGCCGTCAATTTCACCCGCCACGTTCCAGTGCGAGGGCATGGGATCGGGCAACCTAGCGTAGAGGAAGACGCCTACGAGAAAGGCAATCGTGATCAGGCTAAACGAGAGAATGGTGGCAGTTTTGTTGGACATTTTTTCTCCTTTAGCGCTTCGCTGGTCGAGTAGCCCGTGATTGCCGGGCATACCGAGACTCGCGAAGCGCGTTTCACGTGAAACGGACTACTTCTCTTTCGGCGCGTTGTTTTGTGCCATCGAGATCATTCCGCTCAGGCCGCCGAGGTTCATCGTATCCACCGCGGACGAGGGGACGATGACCAGCGCACCTTTTTCCTTCAGGCCTTCGAAGAGCATGTTCATGGCGCGCAAGTGCAGGGCGGTTGGGTTGTCGATGTAGGCCTTCGAGGCCTCGGAGAAGGACGCCGCAATCTGCATCTCAGATTCGCCCAGGATGACGCGCGCCTGGCGCTCGCGCTCGGCCTGCGCCTGGCTGGACATGGCATCCTCCAAATCAGGCGGGATGATCACGTCGCGGATCTCCACCGACTGCACTGTCACGCCCCAGGGAGTGGTACGCTCGTCAATGATCTTCTGCAAATCCTGGTCCATTTTGGAGCGGCCCACGAGAATGTCCGCCAGAGTCATCTGGCCGATGATCTCGCGCAGGGCGGTCTGTGCGGCCCACGAAATGGCCGAGACGTAGTCCTTCACTTCGAGCGCGGCCTTCTCCGCGTCCCAGACGACCCAGAACAAAACCGCGTCCACGTCCACGGGGACGGTGTCCTTCGTCAGCGTTTTCTCAGCCGTAAAAGGCGTCACCATCACGCGGTGATCAATCCAGGCGGGGATGGTATCCAGGATCGGAATGATCCAGAACAGGCCCGGGCCTGCCAGCTTATGGAACTTGCCCAGCCTCAGGATGATAGCCTTCTCCCATTGCGAAGCGACCCGCATCGCATACAGGATGTAAGTGCCGATCAAGGTCAGACTGAGGACGTAAGTGCCGATGATCCAGTCCGCGACTTTTCCATCCATCAGAAGCGCGCCGATCACTGCCGCGATCAGCACGAGGGCAAAGACCGTTCCAGCCACACCCGAGATGTGCGGATCGATTTTTTGCGCTTTGATTATTTCTTTCGGTAATTTGGTAGCCATTGCAGTTCTCCTTTATTTTTCGTTGACTTCCTGCGATTCTTTCCAGGATTTGAGTTGTTCGCTGACGATCTGACGAATCTCCGTTTGAGAGAAGCCCAGCCGCATTGCTTCGCTGACAAATCGCTCAACCAGTCCATCAAGTGACTCGCGGCGCAGTCGTTCGGTCATCGCGGGCGGCGGTTTCTCGTTGATGTAGGTGCCGCGTCCCTGTTGCGTGGAAATGATTCGTTCCTCATCGAGAATACGATAGGCGCGCGCCACCGTGTTGAAGTTGACGCGCAGTTCAAGTGCCAGCGCGCGGACGGTGGGCAACTGGTCTCCGGGTTTCAGCGTCCCATTTGCGACGCGTCCCTGAATCTGGTTGGCGATCTGGGTATAGATCGGCAGGCCAGAATGGAAATCCAATGCAAAATCCAGTTTCGTTTCAGGCATTTATTTTGCCTCGTCTGAATGTAATAATTGTATCATTGTCACAATTGTATGCTGTTTATGTTTTTTGTCAAGAGGCGAAAAAATTCGGATGCCTGCGACCCGCTCTCAGTCTCGCGCGAGGCGGGATGAGAGTCTTTGCCCGCGTGGTAAAATCCATCCGCATCAAATCAAGGAGTAACGAAAGAAATGGAACAACAGACTGGTACATTTGCTGTCAAAAAAGGTTTAGCCCAAATGTTGAAGGGCGGCGTCATCATGGACGTGGTAACTGCCGAACACGCAAGAATCGCTGAAGACGCTGGCGCTTGCGCGGTGATGGCGCTCGAACGCGTCCCCGCCGACATCCGCGCGCAGGGTGGCGTGGCGCGCATGAGCGACCCCGAATTGATTCTAAAAATCAAAGAGTCGGTCACCATTCCGGTGATGGCAAAATGCCGCATCGGCCATTTTGTGGAAGCGCAGATTTTGGAATCGCTCAAGATCGATTACATTGATGAATCGGAAGTGTTGACGCCCGCGGACGAAGAGCATCACATTCTCAAGCACAACTTCACCGTGCCGTTCGTGTGCGGATGCCGCAACCTGGGCGAGGCGCTGAGACGCGTCGGCGAGGGCGCGGCCATGATGCGCACCAAAGGCGAGGCGGGGACGGGCGATGTGGTCGAGGCCGTCCGTCACGCGCGCACGGTCTTCGGCGAGATTCGTAAAATTCAAAACATGCCCAAGGAAGAATTGATGGCCTACGCCAAGAACATCGGTGCGCCGTATGAACTCGTGCTCGAGACCGCTGAACTCGGACGACTGCCCGTGGTCAACTTTGCGGCGGGCGGAATCGCCACCCCCGCGGACGCGGCGCTGATGATGCAACTCGGCGTGGACGGCGTGTTCGTCGGGTCGGGCATCTTCAAGAGCGGCGACCCCGCCAAGCGCGCCGCGGCCATTGTCAAAGCGACGACGCATTTCCGCGACGCGGGCATCCTGGCCGAAGTGAGCAAGAACCTCGGCGAGCCGATGGTCGGGCG
>JAYRVQ010000255.1:0-2804 GCA_041918465.1 Anaerolineales bacterium | reverse complement strand
CGACCCGCCTCGAATTCGCGTGAGGCGTCACATTCGTCGCCGCGGTAGACGTGCCAGAGGTCGGTTTTCGACTCGAAGTAAGTCCACTCGCTTTCGTACGCGGCAGGGACGGCGTGGCAGATGTCACAGCAAAATGGTTTTTCGCTGGGGTTGTGCGGTGCACACTTTTTGCCACAGTCGAGCGCGGTGATGGGGGAGTCGAATTCATCGAAAAGGGCGCGCCAGTCGGCAGGGGTCAAGTCGGCGGGGGAACGGAGGACGCGGGTCATGAGTATTTTCCCAGATATGAAAGCACCAGATGCCGCCGCGCAAAATTTCCGAGAGTGACTAGTTCGATGAACATGGGCTTTCCGCACAAGGCGCGGACGGTGGCATTTACGTCCCAGCCTTTGTGGTGCAGGTCGAGCACGTTTTCTCCAAACTCTTCGAGATAGCGAATCTTTGCTTCAAGTTCCGCCTTTGGATTCTCGCGGATGCGCGAACAGCCGGGAAACATCACAGTAGACGGTAACGCGGTGATCCGTTTCAGCGAGGCGATGATCTGCCAGATGTCGTAGCCTTCGCGGAGAGCGCGATCATATCCGCCTACAAATAGGTCGCCGGTGAACAGCCAGCCTTGATTCGGTTCATAGAGACAGATGTGGTCGGGACTGTGCCCGGGTGTGTATAGAATTTGAAAGCGGAAATTGTCCGTTTCAATCCACGACTCATCTGCAAGCGGGTTCGCATTGCACGGTTCGGGCCAGCCCCAGAATAATCTTCGGTAGGGTTGCAGGAGTTGCGCGCGGCGCGGGTTGGACAGGATGGGGAGCGCAAGCGGATGCGCGAAAATTTGCAGGGAGGGATGTCCGCGTTGAAGGGGGCCGTTGCCGCCGATGTGATCTTCGTGGATGTGCGTGTTGACGAGGCGAGTCAGCCGCGCGGCGCGTAACGCGTCTGTCAGTTCGCGCGCGGTGTGGGCGCATCCGCTGTCGATCAGGAGACCATCCACAAGGTAGGCAGTCGTCCAATAGCGGCCGCGCCCGCCAAGGGTCCGCGCGAGATCGAAGCGGGTAATCGTCCCGTATGTGCTGGATTTCAACATCGGTTTTGAGTTTGCACGGTTTGGCGGCGGTTGTCAAGGAAATAAAAACGGCCCCGGCGATTCATGCCGAGGCCGTCTTTCCTATTTTATGGCAAATAGTATGTGATGATCAACGCGGGACGATTGGCATCTGTGGAATTGCCGGAGAAGAATTTTAAATAATCGTTTCCCATGTCATCGTTATCATCCAGGGCAAAGCGCAGGCGGAATTGCGTCACGCCGACTTTGTTGATGAAGGCCAGGTTGGTGTCGCCCAGGTTGACAGTGTAGCGGGTGGGAGTGGCCTCGAGGAGCGTTTCCAGGCTGGACCCTGGGCTGGCCGCGGCAGAAAAGTCACTTGCTTGCAGAAGGAGGTTGTCGCTGAATGTCCCGGCGCGGATCTCCACTAGAAGCGCACCATGGGTGGTGAATGGGTTGGTGCCTACCACACCCTGCTTGATCACATTCAATTGCGCTGAAAGGATCACTGCGTTATCTGGCAGGGTGATGGTATTGAAGGATAGCAGACTGCGATATTGACGGTCCCGGACATCGTCACCGACCTGGATGACTGTGGCGAGCCTGTTGAATAATAGGCCAACGCTTGTGTTCTCAGCCGACTCCATGATCCAGCCATCTGCCGCGGCTATGGATTTGAATGTGACAGTAATCGGGACGATGGGAGTCATATCCCGGGCGAACACATCGTATGATTCGTTCGTATCGTTGGGAACCAGGCTATCGGATCCGGACGCAAAAACGATAATGTTCCCATTCCCACTAATATCGGGGTGAAAGGATGACTCATCGTAGTAAGGTTGTGTGCCTGTAACACTGACGGGCTGGCTGGACTGTCGGTCTCGCAGGTAGATATCCATGCCGGGCATGCCGTCTCCCTTTTCATCGAACGTAAAGGCAACGTATCGCCCATCTTCCGATATGACCGGGTCATCCGACTCTCCCACCAACATGCTTCCATCTGAGTTAGTGGTGATGGGAGTGGTTTCACCCGTCTGAAGGTCATGGATGTAGATGTGTTCGTAATAGTAGGTATCTTCAGATGTCAGGTTGGTGGCACCGGACATGAAAGCCACGTAGCGCCCATTCCCCGAAATGGACCCGCTTCGGGAATACCGATTGGCCTGCTCTCCAGCCGAGTTGACGGAGGCGCGGACGGTTGTCCCTGTCAGATTATCGTGTACAAATACATCACTGTATTCGTTCGTATCATTGGGAACCAGATTGTCCGAGCCGGAGTTGAAGACCACGTAGCGGCCATCGCTGGATATGGATGGCCCCCAGGCGCCGCTATTCGCCTCTGTCCCATCCGAGGCGACCGAAATGCAGGTGGTGATCCCCGTCTGACGGTCACGCAGGAAAACGTCGCCCGCCTCGTTCGTGTCACCGTTGACGAGATTGGTCGCCCCCGAGTCAAATGCCACATAGCGGCCATCCGCAGAGACGGAAATGCCTGCACCGGAGTGATCGTTAGCTAGAGTCTCGTCCGAAGCCACGGAGATCATTTCAGTGATGCCGGCCACCCGGTCACGGATGAAAACGTTCTCCATTCCATTTGCATCTCCATTTACCAGGTTGGTGGCCGCGGAGGTAAAGACCACAAAACGCCCATCCCCGGAGATGGAGGCCCAGTAGGAATAATCATTGGCCTGTTGTCCTGTGGACGAGAGCGTGACGAGCGAGGTGGTCCCGGTCTGGCGGTCGCGCAGGAAGATATCGCCGG
>JAYRVQ010000254.1:0-4932 GCA_041918465.1 Anaerolineales bacterium | reverse complement strand
GGTTGACCAAAAACACTTATTGCGTCTTGGAGACTTATATACTCATCACTGTCAAACTGAGTAGTGATATACAAAATCGTGCTGTATCCATCGCCAGTTACCACTCTTCCTCTATATGAATTCGCCCACCACTCAATTTCACCTTTAGACGTGTATTGTATTTCGACTCTTGGAATGTCCTCAATGAATTCAGTCGCTTCTTGAAGTGAAGATTGACCTGGCGTGATACCTTCCCAACAAGGCGGCGCGCATGTTGCGTTGTTCAGCCAATTCTTCTTCCAGTCATAGTAGTAAAATACAAACACAGTTTTTGTGGGAGATGGAAGTGGCACAGGCGTGTTTGGCATTACAGCCGACTGCACATTGCATGAGACGAGTAATACAACGCAAACAACAGGGAATAGTATAGAGGGCAAAGAAATGTTCATCTGAGAACTCCTTTACCAGAAATTAAACTGAGAATGCGTTCCTGTTGCTGACATCTTGTGTGGATGGGCCATCATAACCCGATCAGCGCCCCAAACCTGCCCGTCTTTCCTTTTTCGGCGCGGTGGGAGAACCAATCATCGAGATGGCAGGCGGTGCAGACTTGGGCCACTTCAACGTTTTCCACGCCCGCGGCTTCGAGTTGCAGACGATTGGCCTGCCATAGGTCGAGATGAAATTTCTCGCCGCGCGGCTCGAGCAGGGAATCGGCCTGGCTGTTGAACGCGGCGCGGATCTTCTCGGCCACGTCCGCGCCGACCTCGTAGTGATCGGGGCCAATGGACGGGCCGACGGCGGCGCGCACGTTTCGAGGGTCCGTGTCATAACGTGCGCGCAGGGAGTCGAGAGTCGCTTTTGCCACATTGCGGACGGTTCCCAGCCAGCCCGCGTGGGCGAGCGCAACCACTCCCTTTTTGGGGTCGTGGAAGATGAGCGGCACGCAGTCCGCGTAGCGCATGAAGAGGGTGACGCGCGGGTTGTCGGTGGTGATGATGTCGGCCTGGGGAGGCTTGAAGGTCAGGTCGCGGGGCGCGTCCGCGTGGATCACGTCCGTGCCGTGGACCAGCCAGACATCGTGGATGGAAGCGGGGTCGCGTCCCAGCGCGGAAAATGATCGGATGCGATTCTCGCGCACGTGGACGATGTCATCTCCCACGCTTCCGCCGACATTGAGCGAATCCCACGGCGCGGGGCTGACTCCACCCTGACGCGTGAAGATGGCGTGAGCGAGTCCCGCGAGATTGTCGAAGGTGAAGTAGCGGAGTCCGTTTTTGTGGTGAAAGGGCATTTTGGGGAGGATGCGTCGCACCTGACAGCGAGAATGACTCTCAGGGCGAGGTGCGACGCATGTCTATTTCGCGACCGCGAATTTTTTGATAAAGAACTGCCGTGTATCCGCCATGGATTCTTCAATGTAGGGGTAGGCGAACCAGGCGGTGCTGAGGCCGAAGAGCGTTCCCGTGAGGACGCGCAGGAAGGGCGTGGATTCGCGATAGGCGAGGAGCTGGGACAGCCACGAAAACTCGAACTGACTGAAGAGTTGCGAGAATCCATCGAGCCCAATGGGGCCGAGGCCGATGAAGAGCCAGAGCGCCCAGTGGAGGGGCGGGATGCGGCGTTTCGTCAGGCCGAAGACGAGGCCGAACAGCAGGAGACCAAAATAGATGGCAATATCGCGTTCGCACAGCGCAACTTTGTAACCCGTGGTCTCGTCGCCGACGAATTGGCGGGCTACCAGACGGTTGATGCTTTGCGGATTATCCAGATCTTTCAGGTTTGTGATGTCTTCAAAAGTTTTAATACCCTTAAGCCCCGCTTCTTCGAGCGGATAAAAGGGCTGTTCACCGTAGAGGAAGAAGGAGCGGAATCCAAACTGATGGCAGAGTGGACTGTAGATGGTGTAGATGACGCGGGCGGGCACTTCCACGCCCACCTTCATCAACGTAGGCGCAAGGAACGGCAGACCAACGTAGAGCGCCATGAAGAGGTTGAGCAACAACAGGTAGTGGCGCGAAATCCAATTCGAGATGCGGTCGGCTGTTGTGATCTCCTGTCCACGGCGGACGCGCGCTTCGTAGGCCGATCCGCCAATTTTTTCCAGTTGGCCGCGGCGGTCAATGGCCGCGCCGAGGGTCATGCGGAGTTGTTCATTGGTAATAGGCGCGTGGAGGGTGTACGGTCCGATCTCGAGGACGGGGATGGAGACGAGGTATTTCTTCAGGAGCGCGGGATCAGACTCGATGTCCACTTCCGCGAGGCGGTGGGGAAAATCCTGTTCGAGCGCGGCCAGTTCGGCTTTGGTCTCTTCGCACAGTCCGCAGCCTTTGCGAGTGTAAAGGGTGACGGTCAGCATTAGAGTCCGAAATCCACCCACAAACCGTAGCGGGCGAGTAGTTCGAATGTGCCGAGCAGGAGCATGATGCCGACAATGACAAGAATCACGCCCATGGCGATTTCAACATAACGCATAACTTTGCCGTGTTTGCGAAGAATGTTGGAGACCCAGCCGATGCCCAGCGCGGCGATGAGGAACGGAATGGCGAGTCCCGCGGAATAGGATGTGAGCAATTTTGCGCCGAGGGTCAAGTCACCGCCATTGAGCGCAAGGGTGAGGATCGCTCCAAGCACAGGTCCCACACAAGGCGACCAGCCTGCTGAGAAGAAAACGCCCATCAGCGCGGAGGACAGGTAACCCCATTTCGGGTCGGGCAGTGAATGGACGCGCACATCGTATTCGAGGAAGGGGATGCGGAAGACGCCGATCATGTGCAGGCCGAAGATGATCACCACGATGCCGCCGATCTTTGCCAGCCAGAAACGCAGATCGTAGAGAAGGTGTCCCGCCGCGGCGACGGCGAGTCCCAGCACGATGAAGACGATGCTGAAGCCGAGCACAAAAGCCAATCCATGAGAGAAAGTGACCCAGCGATTGTTGGCGTTCGCTTCGCCGCCCGCGGCGCGTCCACCGAGGTAGCCGATATAAGCAGGGACGAGCGAGAAGACACACGGCGAAAGGAAGGAAGCAAGGCCCGCGAGAAAGGCAAGGCCGACGGTGATGTTGGAAGTATCCATGAAATTCCTTTAATGAGTTGATACGTTTAAGTGTATAGTCTATGTACCGTAGTGATTTTGGTGCCAACCTCGGGCCAGGTCAACTGCACCTCGGACTGTTTTAGCGAGACCTGGGGGGTTGTCCAACGGAAAACCCATTTGGCATCCTGTGGAAGCAGGTTGACACATCCATGTGAGCGCGGTGTACCGAAGTTGTTGTGCCAGAATGCGCCGTGGATGGCAACTCCGCCTGTTGCGATAAAGGTTACCCAGGGAACGGCAGGGGTATCGTAGCCTGCCGCGTCGGCTTGCGAGTTGGCTCCCATGGCAATGGACGGCATCTTCCGCCACGCATACATGTCGCCAACAGGCGTCTCGTATTTATCCGTCTGCACCTGGGATTGCAACAAGCCCGTGGACACGCGGCAGAAATACATTTCAACGTTGCCCTCGAAACAGGAGAATGTCTGGTGATTGATGTTGACCACTATCCGCTTTTGGGCAGGATCCACGCTGGGGCTGATGGGCGCAACATCCTCCTCGGTCAACGGTTTGAGCGCGGCCGCTTCCACCCAGAACATGTCTCCGTAGCCGTATCCATGCCCAAAATCCTCGTTGAAGCGATAGTAAACAACGCCGTTCTCATTTTTGATTTGATCGATCCATACCACCTGTCCGTAGTAAAGGCGCGGGTCAACACCGCGTTCAGTCTTGAAATTCTGCGCCCACGGCGAGCGGATGGGCGGGTTGGCGATGATCAGATCCGCGTAGGGGACAGTCACCTCGGCCCAGAATCCGGGTTCGCCTGTGGGAATGGCATCCAAGGGTGTGTTGGACAGGTTGCGGACAGGCTGGATGTTCGGTGCGTAAACAAATCCGTTTGGCGTCTCCACCCAGCGCTGGTTGAACGTATTTGGATTTCGCACTGTGGCAACCGTTTCCCGATTCCACTCCACGATGGTGTCTTCATACAATCTGCCGACCACAGGCGCATTGATGTTGGGCTGTGACATTGCATCGGTGGCGAACAGGATACGCCCCAGCCGCTCGCCCGCAGGGAACTGCGGCAGGTGCAATTTATCAAACGGATGGAGCGCCAGCGCACCCAGACCAAGACCAGCCAGTTTAAGAAAATCGCGTCGGGAAAGTTTTGCCATCTTTGTTGACCACGGATGAAAGGGATGAAAACAATTGGGCAAGGATACCCGTAAAGAGGAGGAGCGTCAACGGGTGGGTGAGTTGCTCTTAATCTTTGAAGAAAGTTTCCAGCCCGCGCAGGCAGTCCGCGCTGACCTTATGGCCGACCTCCGCTTCGCAGTAGGTGATGTGCGCGCCCGCCTGTTCGAGTAGAGACATAGAAGCGCGTGCGCGGTCGATCGGCACCATGTTGTCTTGTGTACCATGCGAGACGAAAATCGGTTTCCCCGTCAGTGGTTTTTTCGCAACGATCTCCTCCATACCCGAGGGCATGAAACCCGCCAAAATCCCTGCCCTGCGGATTCGATGCGGATGCAGACACGTCAACACGTTGGACAACGCCGCGCCCTGACTGAATCCCATCACATCGAACTGGCTCGCGTCCATCTGACTTTGGGCGGCGTACGCGTTCACGAGGCGGATCAGCGCTTCGGCTGCCTCGCGCAAATCTTCGAGGTGCGGACGGCCATAGGTCCCATCGCGATGCGGACGCCAGGAGAAGCCTCCCTGCGGCGCGGGGTGGGGAGCGCGTGGGGCGAGGAGCAGGTAGTCGGTCGGAAAGTTGCGAGAGAAGACCCACATCGAGTTTTCGTCGCCCGTCCAGCCGTGGAGCATCAGGAGGAGGCGCGCGGGAGTCCGCGCGGGAGTCCGCACGCGCAAAGTCCAGTTGTCGAAAACCTCAAGGGCGGTGTTATTTGC
>JAYRVQ010000253.1:0-1804 GCA_041918465.1 Anaerolineales bacterium | reverse complement strand
TCTTCGAACAGAGATGTGTAGAGCAGGATGGAGCGAATCACAGGCGGTTGCAGAGCCAGCACCTGCTCGTCAAAGTACCTGTTCACGTCCACACCGCTGGCGCGCGCCACGCGGGTACGGTTTGTTACATCGCCGGAGAGACCCGCCAGTTGCAGTCCAGTGATCCAGCCTTCGCTTTTCTCAGCCAGTTCACGAGCCGATTCATCAGAGATGTCGGTGTGATAGTTCTGCGTTAACAACGCCCTGATCTCTTCGGGACGAAAAGCCAGTTCCGAGAAATCCAGCCCTTCCACCTGTTCATTGGCGATCATGCGCGGCAGATCGGGCAGGTGAGTCAGTCGCCGCGAGGATAATACGAGGTGACAATTCTCATCCGAAAGTTTCATAAAACGGCCAAGAAAATTTCGGATTGTGGCAACATCCTCCACCAGATGGAAGTCATCCAAAACCACAATGAAATGTTCCTTGGCCGCATCGTAAATTTCGTTGGTAAGCGTGACGGTCAACGCCTCCAGATTTTCTTCGAGGGAGAGCGGAGTGTTAAGCGCCGCATTGGATTGCGTCCCAAAAGACGGGAATTTTTCCGTCAGGGCGGCAATGAAGTAGGTTGCAAAACGCTGGGGATCTCGATCCAATTCATCGAGCGCCAGCCAGCAGACAGGCAATTCGCTGTGGTGTGCCATATCCACCAATAGCGAAGTCTTGCCGTAACCGGCCGGGGCCGTAATGAGAACCAGTCTTTTATCGAGGAATGTGGTGAGTAAACTAAGCAGGCGCGGCCGCGTGAGCAGGTCCTCGCGGCGGCGTGGCAGGATGACTTTGGTGCGGCTGAACAGAAGTCCGGTGGAAGTTTTCATTCCTGCTCACAGTTTGAATCATTCAATGGATTCCTAACAATAACGAAAGCCCCATTATTCTACCGCAAGCCCATCAGGACGAAAACAAATTCGCCCTTCAATTAAAACCTGGATTGGTGAAGTACATCAAGCATCTTTTCGTGCAACTCTGCCCCAGCTGCCAAAACCGATTGCGGCGGCGAGAGATAATCTGCGCCACCCTGCAAATTGGTGACGCGCGCCCCTGCCTCTTCGGCGATCAACCCCGCCGCGGCCACATCCCAGGGCTTGAGCGAGAGTTCCCAAAAACCGTCAAAACGGCCTGCGGCCACGTAACACGCGTCCAACGCGGCAGAGCCAAGGCGACGAACCCCCTGGGTCATGCGCGCGAAGCGTCCAAAGTATTCCAGATTGTTGGGGACTACTGTCCACATATCGTACGGGAATCCCGTCACGAGCAGGGCTTGACGAAGTTCCGCTACGCGCGTGACTTTGAGCGGGCGCGTGTTTAAGTGAGCGCCGCGTCCCCTCTGCGCGCTGAAGAGTTCGTTGCGCATCGGATCGTAGACCGCAGCGAGGCGCGTCATCCCATCCCACGCGCAGGCAATTGAGACGCAAAAGACGGGAACGCCGTGCGCGTAGTTCACCGTCCCATCGAGCGGATCAACGTACCAGAGCATTTCGCCGCGTCCACTTTCGCCACTTTCCTCCGCAAGCACGCGACTTTCAGGCCAACGACGTGAAATCTCCCCAAGCAAAAATTTCTCGGATTGGTGATCAATCTCGGTGACGAGGTCAATCTCGCCTTTGAACTGTATGTCATGATCTTTTTCGTAACCATCGTGTAAAATTTTCCCTGCCGCGCGAGCGAGGGATTCAATATCGGAGAGAGATGGGTGAGTCATAAATTCCTTTTTCTTTGTGGGGCGGAATGGAATTCCGCCTTACGCACCATCGCCATTCCACAC
>JAYRVQ010000252.1:0-2556 GCA_041918465.1 Anaerolineales bacterium | reverse complement strand
TCGCCTCTTTGATTTTCCTCGCCATCGGTGTTTGGATGAATTACGGGCCGTTCTAAATGGGCTTCGGTGGTCGAGTAGGCGGCGGGGTCTCGATATAGACTTCGTCTTACTCGACCGCCGTCGCCGTATCGAGACCAAATGGCGACGATTCCCTCGACATATGAATCATCGCGTGACCGATTCCGCGCCTCGCTCGCTTCTTTTCTTGAACTTTGGCCTGCCGCGCGTTTAACCAGCATTCCCACCTGCCCTGAGCGGAGTGACGAGCGAAGCGAGGAACGAAGTCGAAGGGTGATTGACGATCCCGCGCTGACGATTAACGTCATCTCTGCCGAAGCGATCCGCACCAGGCAAAAGCGCCTCATCCTGACGACTGGCCTACACGGAATCGAAGGCTACGTCGGCGCGGGTATTTTGCAACTCTTCACCGACGAATTCCTGCCGCGCCTGAATCCCGAAACGACGGGCATCACGCTCATCCATCCCAACAATCCATATGGGATGAAACGCCGCCTGCGCGTGAACAAGAATAGTGTTGACCTGAACCGCAACTTCAATTCAGATTTCGAATCGCTCAAATCTCTCAATCCGCATTACGAATCACTGGCGCACCTACTGAACCCCGCGCGTCCGCTCAAACATCCGCTTTACGAAAAATTAGCCTTCCTGTGGAATGTGTCGCGGGGATTGTTGAAAGGGGCAAGTCATATCCGCGAGACCGCGCTAATGGGACAGTACCGCGTCCATAACGGGATGTACTTCGGTGGCTTCGAGCCTCAGGAAGAGACGCTCATCTTGCAGGGTCTCTTCCACGCCCTCATACCTGGCTATGCTCAAATCGTCGCCCTCGACATTCACTCTGGCTACGGTCCGCGCTGGCAGATGACATTGCTGAATCAACCCGCAGAGACGCGAACGGCCGCGGAAACAGCGACCCGCTTCAACGTCCCGCGCGTGGCGGGTGTAAATCCAGAAGAGTTTTACACCATGCACGGTGAAATGGCGGATTTCATCCACGCGTTGGCCGCGTCCGAAAAAATCCCTGCCTATATCGGCACTTTTGAATTTGGCACATATGGCGATTCGCTCTGGCAGGGCATCCACAGCCTGCGGACGACCGCGCTCGAAAATTGCCTGCGCTGGTTTGGCGGTAGCGACGCGGCGCGCAAGTGGATGGCGCGCGAATACGAGGAGTTGTACCTGCCCTCCGACCCGAAGTGGTGGCACAAAGCTCAAGCCGACGCGCACCAAGCCCTAAGCGGGATTTTGGGAGCAGAAGGCTTTTTATAATTCAGCGCGCTTGACATGAGCGGGGAATGCGGCTAAAATAATTTAGGCATACCTAAATTATAAATTAGCCATGAAAGAAAACCTGACCCAATCCATTCAGGACTACCTGAAACACATTTACGAACTCAACGAGGACGGCGTCCCTGCCAGCACCACCGAACTCGCCGGGCGGCTCAACGTCGCGCCCGCCTCAGTGACAGGTATGTTGCAGAAACTCGCCGCCGCCAAACCGTCGCTGGTTGTTTACAAAAAACACCAGGGCGTCACGTTGACGAAAGCAGGCGCGCGCGCCGCGCTCGAAGTCATCCGTCATCACCGCCTGCTGGAAACATACCTCGTCAGCGCACTAGGCTATTCGTGGGACGAAGTCCACGAGGAGGCCTGCCGACTCGAACACGTCATCTCGGAGGATTTCGAGACGCGCATCGCGGCCGCGCTGGACCACCCGACGCGCGACCCACACGGCGCGCCCATCCCGACCGAAGACCTGACCATGCCCACCGATGAGACGCGTCCACTCGCTTCATTGCGGACCGACGAATCAGCCACCGTCCAACGCGTCGCAGACGATGACCCAGCCCTGTTGCGACACCTAAGCGAGATCGGGGTGATCCCCGAAGCCATCGTGACCGTGAAAGCATATTCTGAATTCGACGGCAATCTCACGTTGCTTGTCGAAGGTCGAAAGTCAAATGTCGTATTGGGGACGGCGGTGACGAGTCAGGTATTTGTGGAAAAATTGTAAGGCGAGATTGTATCTCGCACTACGGAAACAGGCGAAAATATGAGTATAACATTTTGGTTGATTGCAATTGCAGTGATTTTGCTCTTCACATTCCTCCCCCGCGTGGGACTGTGGACGCAATACAAAAACTACCGCGCCGCGCAGGAACGCGAACAAGTGGAGGACGCCCTCAAGCATCTGCTCGACCGCGAACAGGGTGGACGCCACGCCTCGCCTGAATCATTGGGCGGGACATTGAGCCTGCCGCGGCCAAAGGTGATGAGTCTCATCGAGGCTATGGAGTCGCAGGGTCTGCTCGAGACGCGCGGCGACCAACTCCATCTCACCGCCGAGGGCGAACGCTGGGCGCTTCACGTCGTTCGCGCGCATCGCCTGTGGGAACGCTATCTGGCAGACGAAGCACGCATGCCGCTGGGACAGATCCACACCGAGGCGCATCGCCGCGAACACAATCTCACCGACGCGCAACTCGATGAACTGGACGCGGCGCTCGGCCACCCGACGCGCGATCCGCACGGCGA
>JAYRVQ010000251.1:0-2147 GCA_041918465.1 Anaerolineales bacterium | reverse complement strand
TCCCGCCCAGGATGTGTGGGTGGCGGAGGCGGACGGGAAATTGGTTGGCTATGGTGTGGCGTTTGAACAACCCTCCCAGCAATGCACACTTTATTTGGTTGTCCATCCGTCTCAGCGGCGAAAAGGACTGGGGAGTCAATTGCTCGATCTCGTGCTGGGCCGTGCGCGCGAATTCAGTTCAAAGACCCTGCTTATCTATTCCAGCGAGCATAACAAAGTTTCTCGATCGTTCCTGGGACATCGAGGCTTTCGTGTTGTCGGCACGTCGGGCGGAATGATCGCGCCCGCAAATTTGGAGGTTCCACCGTTTGAATTTCCAGCAGGCTTCACGCTCAAACGCTTTTCGGAATTGAACGATCTCTACATCCTCGCGGTCGCATTGATGGATTGTTATCATGGTATGTGGGGACACAATCACAGCAAAAAGGCGTCTGCGGATAATCCCAACGTGGCGCGCTTCCTCGGCTATTACGGCGCATACAATATTCTCCTGCTGTTCGACGCGGAGAACGATGTCACGGGAATTTGTTCCGTAAAATCGGAGGGCGCGAATGATGAAAACGGAAACCCGTTGGACATCCTCGATGCGCCCGGCCTGATCCAAAAATTCCGCGCCGACGGATTACAGCGTCCGCTCGTTCTCGCGGGACTTCACCGCCTGCGCGAGCAGGGACAGCGCGCCGTCAAACTCGAATTTTGGGGCGAGGATGAGAATACCCTCGATCTCTATCGCACGCTCGGTTTTGAAATGTCGCAACAATACATTGCCTATCACAAGGAACTTGAATGAAATTTCTCATCGCCGGACTCGGCTCGATTGGACGCCGACACTTCCGCAACCTGATCGCCCTCGGCGAAAAGGATATTGTCCTCCTGCGTAGTCACCGCGCCACGCTTCCCGACGACGAGCTGGCGGGCTACCCCGTGGAAACGGACATCCACTCCGCGCTGACGAAGCACAAGCCCGCCGCGGTCATCATTGCCAACCCGACCTCCCTGCACATGGATATCGCCATCCCTGCCGCGGAAGCGGGATGCCATATTTTGCTGGAGAAACCCATTGCCGACTCGCTCGACCGCGTGGATGAACTCCGCAAGGCCGCCCAAAAAAGCGGGAGCAAGATCCTCGTCGGATTCCAATTCCGCTATCATCCAACTTTGAACAAAGCGCGCGAACTGATCCAGCAAAACGCGCTCGGACAAATTCTCACCGTCCACGCGCATTGGGGCGAATACGTCCCGCAGTGGCATCCGTGGGAAGATTACCGTCAGAGTTACGCCGCCCGCGCGGACCTCGGCGGAGGCGTCATTCGCACGCTCACGCATCCGTTGGATTACCTGCGCTATCTCATCGGCGACGTTGAATCGTTGTGGTCGTTCAATGGACACATCTCCTCGCTCGAAATGAACGTGGAGGATGTTGCCGAGATCGGGTTGAAGTTTGCGAGTGGGGCGGTGGGGGGCTTGCATTTGAATTACGTGCAAAGACCTTCTGTCCATCGTTTGGAAATTGTCGGCACAGACGGCGCTCTCCGCTGGGACAACGCCGACGGCATCCTGCACTTCTACAAAATGACGACGGCCTTCGGGACGTTTAGCGACAATCCGCCCGCGCCCATCGTGGAGACGTTCGCTCCGCTCGAGGGTTTTGAGCGGAACCAGCTATTTCTGGCGCAAACGCGTCACTTTGTGGAATCCGCTTCGGGGAAGTCGGAACCGAGATGCACGCTCGCGGATGGGGCCCAGGCTCTCCGTCTCGCGTTGGCCGCGCAAGAGTCACAAAAGTCGGGGCGGGTAGTTAACGTTGGTTGAGTAGGCCGAGGTACTCCGAGGCCGTACCGAAACCAACGCGTTTCAATCAAAGTATTCTTTTCATCGAAGTGGTGGTCTCGATACGCCGTTCGCTATCGCTCACGGCTACTCGACCACCGAGTAAAAATCCAAAATTCATTGACTGAATTTTGAAGTATAATTTGCGGGCGTTTGAAATCCCGTGGCGATAAATCGTCACTACGTGGTTTTCAAACGCCCGCAAATTATACTTCAAAATTCAGTGTTTGAATTTTGGAATTTTTCCTGCTCGATTCCGTCATTGCGAGCGGAGCAAAGCAATCCCCTTCCCACGAACAAGAGATTGCTTCGTCGCT
>JAYRVQ010000250.1:0-6734 GCA_041918465.1 Anaerolineales bacterium | reverse complement strand
TCCAAAGTGACTGTCACTTGACGGGGATAATTTATGAACATCTACCTCCAACTTTTCTGGACCTTCCTCAAGGTCAACCTGCTCAGCACCTCCGGCCCGGCTTCGGTGGGATTACTGTACAACGAGGCAGTTGGGAGATTTGTCACGGATGGGGAATTTGTGCAGGCGGTGGGATTCTCTTCCGTTCTACCCGGCTCGGACGCGTTGCAACTGGCAATGTATATCGGTTACGCTGCAGGTGGTATCCCCGGCGGACTTGTGGCGTTGATCGCGTCCATTTTGCCGCCCACAGTGCTCATCCTTGGTGTGGTTGTACTCCTGCATCGTATCCGCCGCGAGGCCTGGGTGCAAAGTTTCGTGGAGGGACTCACGCCCGCCATCTCGGTGGTCATCCTGTTCGCGGCGTGGAAGATATTCCAGAAAGGCGGCGAGACCGGCTGGCAGGGTTGGTTGCTGGGCGCGGTCAGCCTGGCGGCGCTCTGGCTTAAGGCCCCGGCGCGAATCGTTGTCCTTGTGGCGGCCTTGATTGGGGTGTTCTTTTTATCATGAGCCATTCCTCCAAATTTAAAGTCTGGCTGAAATTGCTGTGGATGTTCCTGAAGGTGAACCTGCTTTCACCTTCAGGACCTGCCTCCATTGGCCTGCTCTACGAGGAGGCGGTTGGTACGATCATGAGCGAGGAACGCTTTGTGGAAGCAGTGGGATTTTCCAATGTTCTGCCCGGCAGTGAGGCTCTCAAACTTGCCATGTTCGTGGGCTATGCGGCAGGCGGAATCCCCGGGGTGTTGACCGCCCTGCTCGGCGCGGTCCTGCCGCCCACGCTGATGATGCTGGTGGTGGCCTTCGTGCTCCAGCAATTCCAGCATGAGGATTGGTTGCATGGATTTGTGGCAGGCATGAGTCCTGCCGTTGCCGCGTTGATGGCAATGGTGGCGTGGGAACTCTCCCGCGCCACGCGCGCCAAAAAGATCACGCGCCGATTTCTTTTGATTGCCGCGTTGAGCGCCATCGCGCTTGCGCTGGATATCCCCTCTCCCATAGTCCTGCTTGGCGCAGGTGTTTTGGGAGTGATCCTCTATCGGTAGGTGGACATATGGCTACCAGTATCTTTATCTTCACCAACGGACGCGCGACGACATGGCCTGCCATCGAATATGGCGCGTGGCTCGGCGCTTCGTTGCGGACCTCGGTGCGGCTCGTCGGTCTCGACGAGGAACCGTCCCCCTCGCAAATTGACGAGGAGGTGCATCCGCTGGAATCTGTCTTTGCAGAAGCGGTTGGGGCGTTCGCGAAGGCCGGGGTCGCGTACCAGCTCGAAGTCCAGAAAGGACACGCCGAGGATGTGATCCCGCGCCGCGTCGAAGGGCAGGATGCACTCGTCGTGGTGGGTCCGCTGGGACGTCCGCCATTGAAGCGTTTGCTGTCGGGACGATCATTTCGTCACATCATGGAACAGGTCAACGCGCCGATCGTGTACGTCCCACAGGTGCGGCTCCCGTTGAAACGGATGCTGGTCTGTCTGGGTGGGCTGGGCTACGAGGTGACCGCTGAAAACCTGGCGATGAAGATCGCTGAAATGGCGCGCGCCGAGGTGGTTTTGCTGACGGTTGTCCCGCCAATTGACCTGGAATATCCCGCGGCGCGCGAGGTGCGCGAGAACTGGCAGAGACTGGCCGATACGGATACGCCACCCGGACGCAGTTTGCGCCAGGGACTGGAGATTGCCCGCGCGGCGGGGTTGCAGGTTTCGGTAAAAGTCCGCAATGGAAATGTGCTGGAGGAAATTCTCGCGGAAGTAAGCGAAGGAAATTATGACCTGTTGTGCATGGGCTCGCTCTTCAGCAGTCACACCCTGCGACAGTTGTATACCCCCAATGTCACTGCCGAGATCGCTGAAACGGATCTGGTGCCGGTATTGACCGCGCGCTACACGCGTCCGGAATAGAAAGAGACGGTCACTTTCAAAGTGACCGTCTCTGTTTTATTATCACAATCCCGGTGTGTATTTCTTTTCCCACTCGGCAATCGAGGCGCGCAGGAGAGCCTGCACGGAGGGGTCGGTCACGTCACCCACGCCCGCGAATTTCTGCTTGTCCACCCAGACGATCACACCGCCCTCGCGTGATTCTTCCAGCCAGATATCGCGTGTCTCCTGCGGCATGGATGCAAGCCGCACTCGCAGGATTTCGTTGATCTGGGCCACAATGCTGACTGGCCCGGTGATTTTCTCTTCCCTTTTTGTGTCCGGGGATTTGGCGGAGTGAGTCACTGATTGCGGCGCGGCGACTGCGCCCTCTGTCCACGGGCGCATCACGCTCAACAAGTTGGCGAGTCGTTTTTGTTGCAGTGCAGAAACTCGCGTTGTGTCCACGCTCTGGCCGTCGAGGTCGAGAGATGGACGCTCCGCAGAATCCAACCACAGACGCAGGATGGTTTTTCCCGGCAGGGAGTTGGATGGCGCAGACGAGACCATCTTTTCGGCGTGCGCAACGCGCGCCGCCGCGCGCTCGATCTCGCCGCGCGCCTGCTGTGCCGCGATCTCGGCCCGCGCGTGCGCTTCCTCCACCTTCTTTTTCGCCTCCACTCCGGAAGTGAAATTCCCGGCAATGGCGCCAATGAACAGGGTCACAAGGAGCGCCGCAACCAACAGCCAGACCGGCCAGGTAACCGTGGCAACTTCGATGTTTGTAATCACCTCATCACCTCACATCTTCTGGCATTTCGGACAGACGTGCGTGCCGCGTTGCCCGACCACCAGTCTCTCGATCTTTGTCCCGCACACGGGACAGGGTTTTCCCTCGCGATCATACACCCGAAAATAATTCTGGAACTCGCCGCCGCGATAGACCCAGTCTATGGACGCGCCGTTGCGGCGGATCCCCTCCGCGAGTACCGCGCGGATCGCCTCATGCAGACGTTCGGCCTGCCTCCGTTTAATCGAGTCTGACGCGGCGAGGGGATGCAACCGCGCCATGTGCAAGGCCTCATCTGTGTAGATATTTCCCATCCCTGCCAGAAAGGTCTGGTCGAGGAGCATGGGCTTCAACAGACGATGACGGCGATGCAGGTTTTCGTACAGCCACTGAGACGTAAATTCGTTTGAAAGTGGTTCCGGCCCGAGGTCCCCGATGACCGAGGCGGGATCGTCCGTCAACCAGACGCGGCCAAATTTCCGCGTGTCGTTGAAGATTAGAATCGTATTGTTGGAAAGGGACAGGCGCAACCGGTCGTGTTTTTCGGGCGCGCTGTTTTCTTCTTTTATAAACAAATCCCCGCTCATGCGCAAGTGCACCAAAAGGTTGAATGCTGAAAGTTGAAGGTTGATGAACTTGGCGCGTCGCCCAACGCCGACAATTTTCTGCCCGCGAATCTGTTCCCGGAATTTCCGCGGCGAAGGGACCGCCAACGTGCGCGCCCAGCGCAGGTCTGCTTCACGGATGGTCTGGCCGACCAGCGCGGGCCGCAAGGTTCGAACGATCGTCTCAACTTCGGGAAGTTCGGGCATGGTTTTTGCTTTTAGCGGTTGGCTAATCGCTAATTGCCAACCGCTAATCTCTATTCGTTGAACATCTCTCCAACCGAGCGACCTTCGTGGGCGCGGCGGATGACTTCGCCGATGAGGGATGCCACAGTCAAAACGGTAATTCTGCCTTTGAGATGCTTCATTTTATCTTCAGGAACAGCGATGGTGTCGGTGGTGATGATGTGTTTGATGGGCAGGGACGCCAGCCGTTCCGCGCCCTCGTCCGACAGGATGGGGTGGATGAAGGACAGATACACATCCCGCGCGCCGTTCTGCTTGACGAGATTCACTGCCTGCCCGATGGAGCCGCCTGTGTCCACCTCATCGTCCACAATGATCACGTCGCGGTTTTTTACGTCGCCGATGAGGGTGAGCGCCTCGGCCTTGGCGTCGTTTCCCATGCGCCGTTTTTCTATGAAGGCGATGGGTGTGTTCAGGTCGGCGGCGTAGTTCCGTCCCTTTTTGGCAAAGCCCAGGTCAACGGCAACCACTACGGGGTCCTTAAGATGCGGACGGATTTTCGCGTTGATGTAGTCGGTCAACAGCGAGGAGGCGGTCAGCACGTCGCCGGGGATGGAGAAGAATCCCTGCACCTGTCCCGCGTGCGGATCGAGAGTCATGTAGCGGTCCGCGCCCGCCACTTCGATCATGTCTGCCACGAGGCGCGCCGTGATGGGTACGCGCGGCTGGTCCTTTTTGTCCGAGCGGCCATAGCAGAGATATGGGACGACCGCCGTGATGCGCGCCGCTGAATCCAATCGCAGGGTCTGGATCATGATAAGTAGTTCCATCAGGTTTCGATGCACGGGTGAAGCAGTGGATTGGATGACGTACACATCCTGTCCGCGCACACTGCTGTTCAGTTTGATGAACAGGTTCTCGTTGGGGAACTCGATCACCTCGCGTTCGCGCAGGGGACTGTTCAGATAATCTGAAATTTTGTTTGCCAGTTCGGGCGAACCCGTTCCGGCGTAAAGTTTGATGTCCCCATATACTTTCATGTTGTGTGCATGATTACTCATGAAGTCTCCTTTTTGCGCCCGTCCCATTCCCGCCGCAGGACGCTCATGATGTGAATGTCACCGAACTTGCCGCGCTTGAACACTGCCTCGCGCAGGGTGCCTTCATGGACAAACCCCGCCTTCTGGTAGGTGCGGATGGCGCGTGGATTATCGGCAAAGACTCTCAAAGAAATGCGATTCAGGTTCAATGTCTCGAACCCGTGACGCAGGAGCAATCCCATCGTCTCGGTTCCCAGTCCCTGGTTCCACAAGGACTTATCGCCGATCATGATCCCGATCTCGCCCGCGTGCGTTACCGCGTCAATATCGAAGAAGGTGCAGTTGCCGATCAGCCGCCAGCCGTCTCCGGCGCGCACTTCAATGGCAAACGGTTTCTCGTTTGGCTCGCGTGACGATGCGCGGTCGAACCACCTTTCCTCATCCGTCATGGACATTGGCAGGTAGAGCGAAAGTCCAAACGTCACCTCGGGGTCGTTGACCCACTCGAAATATTTTCGTACATCCTCGCGCTCCACCGCGCGCAAGCGGATGCGATCACCGTAAATGATGCTCATTTGTGCCTCCCGTTCACCAGCATTTGCACAGCCTCCCAGGGTGAGAGATTGCGTTCGTAGACTTTCTGCAATGCCGACGCGAAATTCCCATTCGGGACTTCCGCTCGAAAACGCGTCATCAACGCTTCGAGCAACAACGCTTCCATCTCGGACTCGAGGCGGGCGCGCTCACGAGCGGCCCAGTCCCCGCTGACGCGTAAATGCTCCGCGTGTTTTGCGATGTGTACGGCTAGTTCCGCGATGCCTTTTCCTTCCGTTGCCACCGTCCGTTGGATGGGGGGAATCCACAATCCCGTTTCTGCTTTGGATGGCGCGTCCACAGACATCGCCTGTCCGTGATGGAGGAAAACGTGCCGGGTCGGATGTGCCAGTTCCAGCATGGACTTGAGCGCCCTCTCTGTGTTTTCCACGCCGGGACGGTCCGCCTTGTTAACGGCCAGCACATCCGCGATCTCGAGGATACCCGCTTTGATGGCCTGAATGTCATCGCCCAGACCGGGCGCTTCCACTACAACCGTCGTGTGCGCGAGACGCGCGATGTCCACTTCGCTTTGTCCCGCGCCGACAGTTTCGATCATCACCACATCAAATCCCGCCGCGTCGAACACCTGGGCCATCGCCGCAGTGGACTGTGCCAGTCCGCCCAGCGAACCGCGCGAGGCCATCGAGCGGATGAAGACACCCGCGTCGCCCGAAAGGTCGCGCATGCGGACGCGATCCCCAAGCACCGCGCCTCCCGTGAACGGGCTGGAGGGGTCCACTGCCAGAATGGCGACGCGCCTACCCTCCCGTCGAAAATGAAGCGCCAGTTGGTTCACCAGCGAGGATTTCCCCGTACCCGGCGCGCCCGTCACGCCGATGAGATGCGCCTTCCCGGTATGCGGAAAGAGATCCGCCAGCGCGGCGCGTCCTTCGATGGAGTCGTTTTACACCTGAGTCAACAAGCGCGCCAAAGCGAGGCGTTCACCCTTCAGGATGGATTCGACAAGATTCATAAATCAACCACCACACAATGCGTGACACGTAACTATCTTTTTACCGACTCGCGCACTTCGCGGATGATATCCTCTGTCGAAGCGCCGGGGCCGTAGATTCCGCTCACGCCCATTTCCTTCAAACGCGGCACATCCTCGTCCGGGACGATACCGCCGAGGAAGACGCGCACGTGTCTCTGCCCGTTGGCTTTGAGCAGTTCCAGCACGCGCGGCGCCAGCGCCATATGCGCGCCTGATAGAATCGAAAGTCCCACCACATCCACATCCTCCTGCAAGGCCGCCTCGGCGATCATTTCAGGGGTCTGCCGCAGGCCGGTGTAAATGACTTCCATGCCCGCATCGCGCAGAGCGCGCGCCACCACTTTGGCGCCGCGGTCATGCCCGTCCAAACCGGGCTTGGCAACCAGTACACGTATTTTTTGTTCGGTCATACTGCCTCCGGGAATAAATTCAGCCTCATTATACTATGGCATAATTTTTGGTTTTTTTCGTCCCTGCAATGGCGCTGCGAGTATTAGTTTATCCTGTAAATTTGTTCGAGATATAATCCAGTCAATTAAATTAAAGAAGGCGAAGTAAGATTCTGCAATGTGTTTATGCACGAAAAAGTTCCCGTTTTCCAGCATTCATCCACAGAAAG
>JAYRVQ010000249.1:0-9986 GCA_041918465.1 Anaerolineales bacterium | reverse complement strand
TATCCTGCTCCGTCCGCATCGGCGGAGAACAAATCCACTTGGCGCCATCGGGACGGCGAAGATGGTCAATCGTGAAAAAAAGATACTGCGGACAAGTCTCCCCCATCACATTGACACCGCGTTCACGGGCGTAATTCAACATGTTCGCTTCGCCGCCCGCGTTCATGTGGACGATGTAAACGGGCGCGCCCGCTTGCTCGGCCATCGCGGCGATGTGAAGAGTCGCTTCCACCGCGCCCCACGCCGGACGCGTCCGTGCGTGCCATTCGGGAGAGGCGTGTCCCGCGGCCAGCGATTCGGGGATCAACGTCTCAATGACGTCGCCATTTTCACAATGTGCCATCACCAGCATCCCGTTATCTTTTGCAATTCTCAAGGCGCGAAAAATGCTACTGTCGTCAATACGAAGGCGGCCGTTGTAAGCGGTAAAAACTTTGAGAGTAGTGATTCCCATGTTCACCAACGAGGGGATTTCCTTCGCAATTTCGTCATCGAATTTTGTCAGGTTCATGTGGAAGGAATAGTCAATCGCGGCCTTCTCGGCTTTTTGCATCCACAAATCCACAGAATGCTTGAATCCCTGTGACTCCTGTACGACAAAATCCATGACTGTGGTCGTTCCACCGAACGCGGCGGCTTTATGACCCGTGTAATGGTCATCTGAGGAGACGGTACCAAACATCGGCAAGTCGAAATGCGTGTGGGGATCCACACCACCTGGGGTGGTGAATTTCCCAGATGCGTCAATCACATCCGCATTGGGATGTTGCAGGTCTTTGCCGATCATGGAAATGGATTCGCCTTCAATCAAAATATCGGCGTTAAAAGTATCAGAGGCGGTAATCAGCGTACCGTTCTTAATCAAAGTCGCCATTAGAATCATCCTTCGCATTATAGGGTGCTTGCATTTCCTTTATTCCCAATAATGCCATCAATACCTCAGGTGGGATGTCCGCTTCGGGCAAATCTACTTTATATAGTTGTTCGTTCTCTGCACGTTCCCGAAGCGAACGCCACAGCAGTTGACGTTCATCGCTTTGGACAACCAGTTCGTTGACAGATTTCGCATTGAGAAGATATTCCCCCGTGGTGTAAAGAAAGGTGATGCGTTTCCACTTGTCCGCCAGAATTGGAGAGGTTAACTTTTCCATCGCGCCGATCTGGACTTTGTAATACTCTTCATTGGCGCGGGGATGATCCGCTTCGTCGCGCAGGAGTTCGGCGCGGGTCGCCAGTTCGTGGCCGCGCACTTCGCTGACGAATTCAATCCGTCCGCCGCGCTCACCGAAACTTGCAGGCTGGTAAAAAGCCAGATAGTCCACCGCGACAACTTTGGGGGCGGTGCGAAGCGGGATGCGGTACCAGCCCAATAGCCGCGCGATCTCCAGGTCGCGCGGAGTCGGAAGAAAGGCCACCAGAATCAGGGAAGTCGGCGAAATGGGCATAAACAAATTGTACTATACACTTCTGTTGCCTTCTTAATTTTTCTCTCCCCTCTCCCTTGAGTTTATGGTATAAGAATCGCACCCTGCTGTGTTCGTGATGTAACTATCACGTTTTGGGCCAACATCCATACAACGGGTTCTTATCTTCGTGGAAATAACGCGATAGGCCTGAGCCAAGGCGGCGTTTCTCGATTGGAGCCCACCTGCGAAAGCAGGTCCAAAACCCGGTTACACACGGCACGTGCGGGGTAACTTTTCAAAAAAGACCCTGAAGGTTTATAAAATCTTCAGGGTCTTGTGTTTCTACGGGGATTGATGAATGGCGATCGCGGTCCGCAAACCCGATTCAATCGCGCCCTGAATCCAGGCGTGATAAAGCGAGGCGTGTTCGCCCGCAAAATAGATGCGCCCCTCAGGTTTAACGATTTCCTCGTGAAGCAGGGATTGCTGACCCGGGTCAAACAGCGCGAACGCGCCGCCCGCGAACTCGTCATCATGCCACATCCACGAGACGCCGACCTCGAATTCTTTGTGGATCTGTGGGTGGATCTGCGCGACATTTTCGAGCGCCTGCTGGATGCGGTCATTCGGAGAGAGCGAGCCCCAGCGTTGTGCATCCTCGGACCAGGTGTAGGAGGCAAGGATGACGCCGCGCCCAGTTTCGCGTCCATGATCGGGATAGTAGAGATTGCGGATGGGCAGGTCGGTGATCGTCCCGCCGCCGAAGATGCCGTCGTCGTCCTCCCAGAAGCGACGGCGACATTGGAAGAGAATCTTCGCGGACGCGTCATAATGCAACTGACGGATGGCACGTTGCTTGGAGCGTGTGAACGGCTTGAGCACTTCCACGTGACGAAGCACAGGGAACGGCACTGTGATGATGGCATAATCGCCCGTCTCCTGGAAACGTCCCGCGGCGGTTTGGTAATGGATGGTGACATCCGTCGGTGACTGATCCATGGCGATCATCTTCGCCCCAAAGCGGATGTTTTCTTTTAAGTCGGGCAGGAACGCGTGCGGCAGGCGGTCTGTCCCGCCGTCAATTTCCATCATGTTGGTGTAATAGTTGCCCGCGTCTTCGCGGAAGAGTTCGAGGAAGGATGAATTCATCACGGCTTCCTGATTGGCGAGCAGGCCATACATTTCAATCGCACCCTCAGACCAGCCATTGGTTTCCAAAAACTCACGCGTGGAATATTGATCGTATTTAGCGATGATCTCCGTCCAAGCCTCGTCGCCTTTTTTTGCGAGCAAGTCAATCAGCGGCTGGATGGCTTTCAGCCACATCTGTCCCGCAGTCTGACCTTTCTCAGGCGCGGACACGTCAAAGCCCAGCAGGGATGGGTCGGCAGTCCCCTCCGCAATCCGCATCTTGCGCCCACCGATATAAAAGTAGGCGTTGGGATTATCCATCGTGAAGTCGTTGATTTTCAAACCAAACTTCTCGATGTACTTGACCGTCAGTGTGTGGGAACGCGGGATGCGCATCCCGCCGGCTTCGGCATACAAGCCGTCCGTGAAGGGATCGCGCAGAGTGTAGAGTCGTCCGCCGACGCGTTGTTGGGCTTCGAGAATGATCGGGGTGTGTCCCGCGCGTTTTAATTCGTACCCAGCCACCAGTCCCGCGACGCCCGCCCCCACGATGATGACTTTCTTCGGCTTGCCAGTCAACTTGAATTGTTTGCCAATCCCCAAACGGATGACATCTTCATATTCATGGATGGAAAGTTCCTTGCTCATATCAGCCTCCTACCAGTAAAGTTGACCAATCATATCCACAATTGCCCAAAAACACAACTCCCCCATTTCCATCTTGACTTGCATTCCCTGCGCGGGTAAAATCGCCGCCAAGTTAACAACTGAATATTGGAGAATTAGCGGCTGGGTCTCATCTGGTCTCGATACGGCGAACAATCACCGCCTACTCGACCATCGAAAGATGAGATCACGAGGTGGAGGTTCCCCCGTGCGAACGGGGCGCTAACGCCACCCCCTCCCAGCCTCCCCCATTTTCTGCGTCCCTTTGGGATGCTTCGCGAAAAATGGGGGAGGTGCCCCGACAGGGGCGGTGGGGGCAGGCGGAACATCGGATAGATCAGCGGATGCCTCTGGAGCCATGTCACTGGCTCCCTTCTCCCTTCCAAAGCAAGCGCAAGGAGCGACGAGTTTAAAAAAACTCTGTTGCTTCCGCCGAAAACCATACGGTGACGTGTGGGACAGGGCGGGCGCAATGATACAGGCGCATTGGGCCTGTTTGCAGTTGGAAGGGCTGTCTTTTTTAATACCCATGTGGTTTAAACAGGCATGCCCACGCGTGCCTGTTTTTGTTTTTAACCGCTGGTCGAGTAGCGCCGAGTGCACTTCGCGAGGCGCGTATCGAGACCAGCAAACAAAACGGTCTCGATACGCCCGACATTCACGGGCTACTCGACCACCGCGTACAAAGGAGAAAATGAGCAAGAATCGGGTGGCATCCACAACGAGCGAGAAATACAATCTCCCGCATCAAAAGGAGACTGCTATGGAATCCACGTCACAAGATTACCAACTCATCGAACAGGCTATCCGTTTCATCGAGGCCAACGCACACCGCCAGCCCGAATTAGACGAGGTCGCGGCCGCGGTCGGGTTGAGCGAGTACCACTTTCAGCGGACGTTCACACGCTGGGCGGGAATCAGCCCCAAGCGGTTTCTGCAATTCCTGACGAAGGAAAACGCCAAGGAACTGCTCACCCAATCGGAAAATTTGCTGGACACAACGCATCAAGTCGGACTGTCGAGCCTGGGACGCCTGCACGATCTTTTTGTGGCGACTGAAGCGGTCACGCCCGGCGAATATAAGACGCGCGGCGCGGGCGTGACCATCCGCTACGGAATTCACGCCTCCCCCTTCGGCCCGTGCCTGGTAGCAACGACCGAGCGCGGCATCTGTCATCTCGGATTTGTGCAGACCAGCGAAGGCGACGCAATTGACGAACTCGTCAAAGACTGGAGTCAGGCAACGATGATCGAAGATTACAAATCCACTGCGCCGCTCATCGAGCCAATCTTCGACCTGAGTCAGCGCGGACGCGAATCCCTGCGGTTGCACCTGCGCGGGACAAATTTCCAGATCAAGGTCTGGGAGGCGTTGTTGCAAATCCCGCAAGGGACGGTGACCACGTACGAAGGCATCGCGACGCGCATCGGCAACCCGTCTGCCTTGCGTGCGGTCGGGACGGCTGTCGGGCGCAATCCCATCGCGGTGTTGATCCCCTGCCATCGAGTCCTGCGCAAGGACGGTGCCTTTGGAAGTTATCGGTATGGAAGCGCGCGCAAGAAGGCGCTGTTGGCTTACGAATCCGTCACTGCGAGGAACGAAGCAGTCTCCTCCCCGTAATGGAGATTGCTTCGACGCTCGTCCTTCGACTTCGGGAGTATCCTCCGCTCAGGACAGCGTCTCGCAATGACGAACACTGGAGAAAAATGAAAACAAAAATCTGGATCGCATTACTGGCACTCTACATCGTTTGGGGTTCAACGTATCTCGCCATCAAATTCGCGGTGGAGACAATTCCGCCGTTTATGTCCGCGGGGATTCGCTTCCTTGTTTCAGGAGTCATCCTCGTCCTCTGGCAACGCAACGCGGGAGTCCCCATGCCAAGCCGCAAACAGTGGATAACGCTGGCGATCATTGGCAACCTGCTTTTACTGGGCGGCAATGGACTGGTCTCGTGGGCAGAGAAAACCATTCCTTCTGGTATCGCGGCGCTGATGATCGGCGCCATCCCGATGTTCCTCGTGGTCGCGGAGGCGTTTCGACCGGGCGGCGTAAAACCAAACTGGCAGGGCATCGTCGGGCTGGTTATCGGGTTCATCGGCATCTTTATCCTTGTTGGACCCGCGGAAATTTCGGGAGGCGAACTGCATCTCAATCCGCTCGGGATCGCGGCATTGCTGGCGGCCTGCCTGTTTTGGGCAATTGGCTCTGTCTACAGCAAACACGCGGAACTTCCGAAATCCACATTGATGAGCACAGGCGCGCAGATGCTGATGGGCAGTATCGGCCTGTTCGCGGTCTCACTTGTGACAGGCGAGTTATCGGGATGGAACCTCGCGGACGTCACATCCAAGTCTGCGCTGGGGCTGGTGTATCTCATCTTTGTTGGGTCGTTGATCGGCTTCGTATCGTATGGCTGGCTGTTGCAAAACGCGCCGATCTCATTGGTCGCGACCTACGCGTATGTCAACCCGATCGTGGCGGTTCTGCTCGGCAACTGGTTCGCGTCCGAAGCGCTGGAGCCACGCATCTGGCTGGCGGCGGCAATCATCGTCGGGTCGGTGATGTTCATAAACGGGAGCAGGCCGAAGGTCAAGAAAGAAGCGAGAGGAGGGGCGGGAGAGCCAGTTATCAGCGAACAGTGATCAGTCATCAGTCATCAGTGAGCAGTCATCAGAAAAGGAGAAAAAATGAACGCAAAGGATTTGGTCAAACGTATCAAGGAAGATAAGGTCAATTTTATTTCGCTTCAGTTCACCGACGTGATGGGCGCGGTGAAAAGCGTGGACATGCCGCTCCATAATCTGGAGGGCGCGCTGGAAGACGGCGTGTGGTTCGATGGCTCATCGGTGGAAGGCTTTGCACGCATTCAGGAAAGCGACATGCGACTCGTGCTGGACCCCGACACGTATGCGGTGCTCCCGTGGTCGCCCGAGGACCGTCGGCGGGCGCGCGTTTTCTGCGACATTTTCATGCCCGACGGGAAACCGTTCGAAGGCGATCCGCGCGGGACCTTGAAGCGGATACTCTCTAAACTGTCGGAGCGCGGCTGGACGTATAACATCGGTCCCGAGCCTGAGTTCTTCCTGTTCAAAGGTTCGAACGGACATGGCGTGCATCCCGTCCCTCACGATGTAGGCGGCTACTTCGATTTCTCATCCGACGATGAGGCCGTACGCGTCCGCACCGCGCTGATGGACGCGTTGATGAGCATGGGCATCGAAGTGGAAGTAGGTCATCATGAAGTTGCACTCGGCCAGCACGAAATTGATTTCCGTTTCGCCAACGCCCTGCGCTCCGCGGATAATGTGCTGACGTTGAAATACACCGTGAAGGCCATCGCCGCGCAACATGGGTTGACTGCCTCGTTCATGCCCAAACCCGTCTTCGGGATCAACGGTTCGGGTATGCACTGTCACCAGTCGTTGTTCGATGACAAGGGCGAGAATTTATTTTTCGACGCAAAGGATGAGTTCAAACTGTCAAAGACTGCATATGCGTTCATCGCAGGACAGTTACTACACGCCCGCGCGCTGGCCGCGGTGGTCTCGCCGACAGTCAACTCGTACAAGCGGCTTGTGCCCGGATATGAAGCGCCCGCCTATGTCGGATGGGCAGAGAGCAATCGCTCGGCGTTAATCCGCATTCCGCGCTACACTGAGGGACGGAACAAGTCCATGCGCGCCGAACTGCGCTTCCCCGATCCATCATCCAATCCATACCTGGCGTTCGCGGCCATGCTGGCGGCCGCGCTGGATGGCATTGACAAAAAGATGACGCCGCCCGCGCCGTTGAATAACGTCAACCTGTACGAACTCAACCGCGAGGAGCGCAAGGCAATGGGCGTGGGCGAATTGCCTGGTTCGCTGGCCGAAGCGCTTGGCGAACTGGAGAAGGATGAAGTGCTGAAGGCTGCGCTCGGACCTTCCGCCTACGAAGCCTTTGTCCGCGCGAAATGGGACGAGTGGGACCAGTTCCGTCTGCGCGTGACGGATTATGAGATCGAGAGGTATTTGGAAGTGGCGTAGGGGGGCAGTCAAGGGCGGTGAACTTCCGCCATATCGAGATCACTGTGATAAGTAAATGGCCCCGAAGGTTCAATAAACCTTAGGGGTCTTTTTTTCGCGGTTATAAAGAAATCCACAATATGCATTGCAGTTACTGGTTCAATCCGCGCAAGAAAAATTAACCCCAAATGGCAGGAGAGAGTATTAGGAAAGTTCAGAATATTCAAAAGAATTTCAAAGAATTACAAAGAACTTATTTGCTACACTGAAATTGTTCTCTGCCAGAAGGTGATTCCGCTGTATTCACGTTCAAGCCTCCCGAAAGTTTATTCCACACGTTCAGTAGGCAAATAGTTGACTTCCTGCTAAGAATGAGTATACTAATATTTGACCTTACAAAATTGTTAGGTGGGTCGTCTGTTGAGCAAAGTGCCCTTAGTGGTATGAAGAAAAAATAAATACGTTTGAAAAGTGGAAGCGATGATTCAGGATCATAGTAGCGAAGTGACTTGAAGCAATCCGATTTCTTTCCAACCTTTGGCAAAGAAAATGAGTTGTCACTTTAGCGGTTGCTGTTGTCTGCCTTTTTGTTTTCGTTGCCATCGGTAATTCAATTTCCACAACCGGAGGACGAAATGAAAGGAATACAGCGCTTTCTGAATGGTTTTTTCACAGCAGTTATCATCTTGAGTCTTACGCTCAGTCCCTTGTTCTCTACTCCAAGGGTTTTAGCTGCTCCATCCAGTGCACCACTACCGCAAACCAGCAACGACGCGCAGCCAGTGACAAATCTGAATGCGCTGATACTGGTGAACTCCACCAGCGCCTACTACCTGGACTTCCAACACTACTTACAAAACTACCTGGACCATCTTGGGGTACCTTACAACCTGCTGGATATTGCTACAATGCCCGTGGAATCCGGGGTGAGCGATTATGCGCTGATCGTAAGCGGGCATCGCCAGTTGGACATTGGCAATATCTATCTTGATACCGCAGAGCAGGGCTATATCTCCGCGGCTGTCAACGGGGGAACGGGTCTGGTCAGTTTTGATAACGATCTGTCGTCTGCAAGCGTGGGTCGCTACGCCTTCATTCAAGATGTGTTTGGCTTCAGTTACGGAGGAGTGACCAGCGGCTCGGGGGTGAACTTCCCCAGCGGCACGTTGCACTACATCGCCGAACGTCACTCGCCGGGCGAGAGCCTAGGCACGGGTGGGATGAGCCTGCCGGGCGTCACCCTGCCGGGAGACGTAACCACCGTGGCCAGCACAGGCACACAACCCTTCATTGCTGTGACAACCTATGGCGCCGGACGAGCGGTGCAGTGGGGCAGTTATGAATGGATGTCCACTGCTGTGCGCGGTCCAGTTTACGGATTGGACGATCTGCTCTGGCGCAGCCTGGTTTGGGCGGCTCGCAAACCCTTCGTCCTGCAAGGCATGCCGCCCTTCCTGACAATGCGCGTTGACGATGAGGCGGGGGGCTTTGAATGGATCCACATTGCCAACGAATTCGGCATGAAGCCCTGGGCAGGACTTTTCATTGATAGTATTGATGACACGGAAGCGGCTGACCTGTCGGCGCTGACAAACGCCGGATTGGCAACAACGGCCATCCATGCCTACGGGGGAAGCTTCTTCTATTTCAATCACGGCGCGGGCGATTACCCAGACTCTACAGTCGCAACAAACTTTGCTACCGGAACGGCCTGGCATGCGGCGCGCAATATCCCCATCTCAGACTACATCCTGCCGCATTACTATGAGTTTGGCTCGAATGTTTTTCAGGGCTTGAGTGACTGGGGGGTGGAATTCGTCGGCACCCAGCAAGACCCTGGGCAAGGATATGGGGCACCGTGGATCATGAATGGGCCATTCCGTAAATACGAAACAGGCGGAAGTAGTGCTGGCCTGCCAATGTATTACGGTGACTTCATGACCATTCCCGGTCATCCGGAGTTCAACGGTCAATTTTTCAACTGCGTCACCGAGATCCGCGACGACGCGGGTTACGAGTGGTACCCAAACCTGGGGGATGTTGCAGGAACAATCGGACGGGGTACACGCCAAACGAAACGCGCTCTGGACGGGATGGAGTTGGCGACACTATTCACGCATGGATACTATGTGAGTGGAAGTTGGAACGCGTCCGCACCGGCGAACTGGCGGGCGATCTTGCAGGGCATTACAGATAATTTGAGCGACTATGAGCCGATCAATGTGACGATGGATTATGCGTGCCGTTATATTCGGGCAACCACTACATCAAATATTACATCGACAAGTTTTGACCCGGCCACCAATAATGTGACTGCAAACTTTAGCGGCGTGACTGACATCCCGACCCGCTTCTATCTGTTCATGGACGGCGAGGGGTTCGTGATGGTGGATGTGCCGACCTTCAACGGAACAACAACGGTGAACTACACCATCCCCGGGCCATTAGATCACATCCTGGTCAGTCCAAACCCGGCGAGCGTGGTAGCGGGGACAAGCCAGCAGTTCAGTGCGGAGGGCTACGATTCCAGCAACAACCCAATTCCGAACCTGACCTTTGCCTGGAGCGTAACAAACGGGGGCGGGACGACTGATGTCAACGGGCGCTTTACTGCTGGTGTAACGCCAGGAACCTATACAGACACAATAATGGCCACGCGCAACGCGGTTAGCGGCACGGCTACAGTGATCGTTACCGAACCGGTGCTTCATCACTTTGAGTTTGCCGCCATTACCAGTCCAAAGTACTTGAATGCGCCATTCTCAGTGACAATCC
>JAYRVQ010000248.1:0-2201 GCA_041918465.1 Anaerolineales bacterium | reverse complement strand
TTTCATCCCTACAATCGTACCATCCCTTCGGGATTGAGGGGAACGTGCAACCGTCCGACTATTTGACTATCCGACCAGCGACTAGTCGACTAGCTGACTACTTTCATCTCGCCCCAGTTTGACCCCGCGCGGGCCTCTGTTTCGAGAGGGATGTCTAACCGATAGGCGGACGCCATCACCTCTTTGACGAGTCGCGCCGTCTTCTCCAACTCGCCTTTCGGACATTCCAGCACCAGTTCGTCATGCACCTGCAAAAGCATCTGCGAGGACAGCTTCGCGGCTTTCAGCGCGGACGGAATCTTCAACATGGCGATCTTCATGATGTCCGCCGCCGTCCCTTGAATCGGCGCGTTGATGGCTTCGCGTTCCTCGCGGTTACGCAGGTTGCGGTTCATATGTCCCTTCAACGCGGGGAAGTAGCGGCGGCGGCCGAGCAAAGTCTCCACGTAGCCCGTCTCTGTGGCGGACTTGCGGATGCCATCGAGATATTTTTTGATGCCAGGGAACTCGCGGAAATATTCGGCCACGAAATCTTCGGCCTCGGCCAGCGTCAACTCGGTGGAACGCGTCAGCCCAAACGCAGACATGCCATAAATCAATCCAAAGTTGATGGCCTTGGCGTGGCGGCGATGATCCTTCGTCACCTGTTCCAACGGGATATTGTAGATCGCCGCGGCAGTCGTTGAGTGGATGTCCTGTCCCGCGCGGAAGGCGGCCAGCATCCCCGCGTCCTGCGCCATGTGCGCCACGATGCGCAACTCGATCTGCGAGTAATCCACCGAGAGCAGGACGTTCCCCTTCTCGGCAATAAATCCATTTCGCACGCGGCGCCCCAATTCACTGCGGATGGGGATATTTTGCAAGTTCGGATTGTTCGACGAGAGTCGTCCCGTCACCGCGCCGACCTGGCTGTAGGAGGTGTGCACGCGCCCCGTGTTCGCGTCCACGGCGAGGGGCAACGCGTCCACGTAAGTAGATTTCAACTTCGAGAGTTCGCGCTGTTCCAAAACCAAATCAACCACGGGATGCTGTCCGCTCAACGACTCGAGCACTTCGGCATTCGTCGAATAGAATCCGCTGGCGGTTTTCCACGAAGCATCGGGTTTCAATCCGAGTTTGTTGAACAGCACATCTGAAAGTTGTTGCGTGGAATTGATATTGAACGGCTTGCCGACCACCGCGTAAACATCTTTTTCAATTTCAGCCAGGCGCGTCGTCAACTCGACTGACATCTTTTTAAAGAACGGCAGGTCAAGCAGAACGCCCGTCATTTCCATATCGGCCAGCACTTCGGTAAGCGGCAGATCAATTTCGTCCATCAATTTTTCGCCGTGCACGCGCTTCACTTCGGTCTGCATCACGGGCAACAAGCGCAGAGTCGATTCCGCATCCGCGGACGCGTACGGCGCGACCGCATCCACCGAAACATCGGCCATGCTGATCTGCTTCTTGCCTTTTCCGATCAGTGCTTCGATGTGAGTCATCTCCACGCCCAGCCGCGCGAAGGCGAGATTCTTCAATCCCATGTTGCGCGACGATGGGTCAACGATGAATTCCGCCAGCATCGTGTCGTACGTCAACGGCTCTACGCGCAGTCCATGCCGCGCCAGCACGATGAAATCATATTTGGCGTGATGTGCCACTTTGCCGATTTTCGGATTCGTCATCGGCGGACGCAACGCTTCAATCACCTCTTCAAGCGGCAGGTTCGTCCCGATGCGATGGCCGACAGGAATGTAAATTCCCTCGCCGTCTTTGATCGCCAGCGAGATGCCAACCAGTTCGGCTTGCATCTCTTCGGTGGACGTGGTCTCGGTGTCGAACGCGATCACCTTCGCCTTGTTCAACTCTTTAACCAACGCGGACAGTTTCTCGCGCGTGTTCACCACGCGGACTTCGATATTCGACTCGATCTGCGGACTGACGACGAACGCGGCAGGCGACTCGAACAGCGACAACTGTCCCTCGCCTCGCCCCTGATTTTTGGTTGCCGCGCCCGTCGACGCGCCCGTCAGCGCCGCGACCTTGTTCACCAGCGTACGGAACTCCAACTCGGTGAGGAAGGCCGTCACAGCTGTCACGTCAAAATCGTGGGCGCGCGCCCGCTCGAGGTCCAGTTTGATCGAGAGGTCGGTGCGGATCGTCGCCAGGTCGCGGCTCAGATAGGCAGAGTCGCGTCCCGCTTCCAGTTTCGTCCGCCA
>JAYRVQ010000247.1:0-2269 GCA_041918465.1 Anaerolineales bacterium | reverse complement strand
TTACAAAGACTCAGACGTTCTCGCCATGGCACGATCAGACGGCGAAGCCTGCGTGCAGATCTTCTTTATCCGCGGCGGCAAATTAATCGGACGCGAGTTTTTCATCCTCGAAGGGACGGAGGACGCGGCCGACAACGAAGTGATGGCGCAGTTCATCAAGCAGTTTTACACCGAGGCCGCCAACCTTCCGCAACAGGTGTTGTTGCCGCAGGAGATCGAGGAGGCCAAGATCATCGGCGAGTGGATGCGCTCGCGGCGCGGCGGCGAGAAGGTGGAGATCCACGTCCCGAAGGATGGACAGCCGCACGAGCTCGTCCAGATGGCGGCGGAAAACGCGACGGAGACACTGTCCGCGTTGCGGACGCAATGGCAGGCGGACGCGCCCACGCAGGAACAGTCGCTGGCGGAATTGCAGTCCGCGCTGTATTTATCCGCGCCGCCGCATCGCATCGAATGTTATGACGTGTCACACACGCAGGGAGTTGCCACCGTCGGCTCGATGGTGGTCTTCGAGCAGGGAGTCCCGGCGAAACGGTTGTATCGTAAATTCAATATCGACAGTACATCCATTGGCGCGCCGGACGATTTTGCGTCGATGGAGGAGATGTTGACGCGGCGATTTCGTCGCTGGGGATCGGCCCAGGAAACGGCGGCCAGCCCGGGGTCCAAGGTGGACGCGTCGTTTGCATTCCTGCCAGATCTGGTCATCATTGATGGTGGAAAGGGACAATTGGGCCGCGTCGTCAAAGTCCTTGAGAACGCGGGGCTGGCGGAGAAAGTCCCTGTGGTGGGTCTCGCGAAGCAGGAGGAGGAGATCTTCTTCCCGCACAAATCCAATTCGCTGAAACTGCCGCGCCATTCGCAGGGACTCTACCTTGTGCAACGCATCCGTGACGAGGCGCATCGTTTTGGGATTACCGCGCATCGGGCGCGGCGCTCGAAGCAGGGCATGGCCTCCGCGTTGGACTCCATCCCCGGGGTGGGGCCTGCGCGTCGAAAAGCCCTCTTGAAACATTTCGGTTCTGTGGATAAGATTAGGGCCGCCACACTGGAAGAGTTGATCGCTGTGAAGGGCGTCAACGCGGATGTGGCAGAAAGCATCAAGGCGAGTCTGGAATGAAGCAAATATGGGTTGTGGACGACGATGAGGAAATGCTGCGCGCGGTGCGGTTGATGCTGGCGCTGTTGGGCTGTGAAGTAACCACTTTTTTCAACGCTCGTTCTGTTGTGCAGGCCATTCTGGACGGTGGGCATCTCGACCTGATGGTACTCGACATCAACATGCCCGAAGTGACGGGACTCGACCTGCTGGAGTACCTGCGTCGCCGTCCCGATACGAAAACGTTGCCGGTGGTGATGCTCTCGACTGAATCTTCCGATGTGATGATCGACCGCGCCCGCGGCCTTGGTGCGGACGCGTATGTTTCGAAACCTGTTACCCTCGAAGAACTCGAACGCGCGATGAATGAGGCGTTCGAAAAAAGAAAGAAGTAAAATGTCAAAGAATCGAAATACTCGTAAACTGAGTACGACCCAGATCATATTTTATATCTTGTCTGCATTATTGGTCTTGTCGATGATCCTTTCCGCGGTCGCCAGTTTTTAGCCGCCATTAGGAATGATATAATCCGGAAGCGCGGCGACCTTGCCGCGCTTATTTTCGCCATCGTGGGGCGGAATGGTGTTCCGCCTTTCTTAAAAGGAATCTATGCTCGATAAACTGTCTGGAATTGAAGCGCGCTTCCAACAAATTGACGAGGAACTGCTCGAAGCGGGCGGGAACTATCAACGCGTCGCGGAGTTGAACAAGGAACGCATCGACCTGGAACCCGTTGTTGAGAAGGCGCGCGAGTATCGTCAGGCGATGAAATCGTACGAGGAAGCGCGCGCCCTGCTCGATTCCGAGCAGGAAGCGGAATTGAAGTCGCTGGCCGAAATGGAACTGGTTGAACTGGGTCCGAAGATCGAAAAACTCGAGTCTGAGATCAAGTCCCTGCTCATCCCCAAGGATCCGCGCGACGATAAGAACGTCTTTGTGGAAATCCGCGCGGGGACGGGTGGCGACGAGGCCGCGCTGTTCGCCGCCGACCTGTTCCGCATGTACACGCGTTACGCCGACCGTCAGAATTGGAAGAGCGAAATTCTGTCTGAGAATGCGATTGGCATTGGCGGCTACAAGGAAGTCATCTTCGAGATCAAGGGGAAGGGAGCCTTCTCGAAACTGAAATACGAGTCGGGCGTGCATCGCGTCCAGCGCGTGCCGTCCACC
>JAYRVQ010000246.1:0-2219 GCA_041918465.1 Anaerolineales bacterium | reverse complement strand
GTTCCAAGGCCATGCATGATCTGCAGAACGATAAGGACTGGCAGGCCAACCAGAAGAAATACGCCAAGGACAAGGAAAAACTTGCGCAGGAACAGATGCGCGGCTACAAAGAGAAAGGTATCAATCCCTTCTCATCCTGCCTGCCGACCCTGATCCAACTCCCGATCATCTTCGCCCTTTATCAAAGCATCACCCGTTCGCTCGCCTCCACTCCGCTGGCTCTCCTGCAACTGACTCGGAGCATCGGTTCCTTCCTCGATGTATCCGCGCTTATCCCGCTCAACAGCAAATTCCTGTGGATGGATCTTGGCCGGCCGGAAGGCATCTCACTGCCATTCGAGATCTCCTGGCTCCCGAACGGATTCCCCACTCTTGCCATCATCGTGGCCCTCACCACCTACGTTCAAACCAAACTTACCACCCCGCCCACGGCCAACCCCAACGATCAATCCGCGGCCATGAGCGGCATGATGAGCATCTACATGCCCCTCCTGCTCGGCTGGTTCGCGCTCACCTTCCCCTCCGGCCTGGCGGTCTACTTTATCACCAGCAACCTGCTTGGCATCGCCCAATATGCCATGATGGGACGCGCCAACTGGCGCAACCTTCTCCCCGGCGGCAACAAACCCGCCGCGGCCAAATAACCCGAGGCCTCCCATGGATGAACGCCCCACTATTGAGATCATTGCTCCCACTGTTGAAGAAGCCATTGCAAAGGGACTGGAACAACTTGGCCTGACTGCTGATGCTGTTTCGGTGGAAGTGCTGGACGCCGGCGCCAAAGGCCTGTTTGGGATGGGGGGACGTCAGGTGCGCGTACGTTTGACGGTACACGGCCCGGGCGGCGCGCCCGTTTCCAAGCCGGAACCCGCCTCAAGTCCGGACCGTGAAGCGGCTCCCGTTTCCAAACCTGTCGCGGCCGCGGGTGAGTCCCACGATCCCACACTCGAACTGACCGAGGCAGTCGTCTCCAAATTGCTCCACAAAATGGGACTCGAGGCGCAGGTCTCTGCGCATCTCGATGAGACCGACCGCCCTGACCGCCGCTCGATCCGCGTGGATGTGCGCGGCCGCGACCTGAGCGCGATGATCGGGCGTCACGCTGAGACGTTGAACGCGTTTCAATATGTCGCCAGCCTGATCGTCGGCAAGGAGTCCCAGCAGTTTGTGCAACTGGTGGTGGATGTGGAGGGCTACCGCGCCCGCCGCGAAAAACAACTGCGGCAGATGGCCCAGCGGAGCGCCGACCAGGCTTTGAAGATGGGACGCCGCGTAACGCTCGAACCGATGAGCGCGGCCGAGCGCCGCATTGTCCACATGGAATTGCAGGGACACCCCGCGGTGATCACCGAAAGTGTGGGCGAGGAGCCGCGTCGCAAAGTGACCATCCTGCCGAAAGAATAAGAACGGAAAACGCAAAACGTAAAAACAGGTTTCACCGTGAAGCCTGTTTTTTTATTCCCCCTTCTTTCATCTTTCTTCTTCCCTCCCTCAGGTATAATCTCCATCATGTTATCTTTGGTTCCGTTGGAACCCGTGGACTACCTCGTCATCGGACACGCCGCACACGACCTGACACCTTCGGGTGCGCGTCTTGGTGGGACGGTCGCCTTCTCTGCACTGACGGCGCGCGCGTTGGGACTGCGCGTCGGCATCGTGACCAGCGCGGGCGCGGATATCTCGCTCGCCGCGTTGGACGGAATTCCAACCATCACGATCCCCTCCGAATACAGCACAACCTTTGAAAATATTTACTCTGCCGAAGGCAGGAAGCAAATTCTGCATCATCACGCCACGCCTATTGATTTTGTGCATGTTCCAGAGATTTGGAAGCGTGCGGGCATCATCCATCTCGGACCAATTGCAAATGAAGTCAGTTCTATTCTGCCGAAAGATTTTTCTCCCGACCTGCTTGGCCTGACCGCGCAGGGTTGGATGCGCGGCTGGGACGAATCGGGACGCGTTCATTCCATCAAGTGGGAAGACCAACTTGCGCTTGAAGCCGCGGGCGCGGTCGTCATCAGTCTCGAAGACGTGGGCGGCGACATGGAGCAGGTGGAACGCCTCGCGCAACACACGCGCATTCTGGCCGTCACCGAGGGCGCGGCAGGTTGCATCCTGCACTGGCACGGAGACCGACGCCGCATCAACGCGCCGAAATTCACCGAAACCGACGCGACAGGCGCGGGCGACATCTTCGCCGCCGCGTTCTTCATCCG
>JAYRVQ010000245.1:0-10553 GCA_041918465.1 Anaerolineales bacterium | reverse complement strand
TTCGCTATCACTCCATGAAAACCAGCATCGAACTGGCCGAAGTGCGCGGGCCGTTCCCGGCCATCGAAGGCAGTATCTACGATCCCGATGATCTGAAGTGGACTCCGCCTCAGCCGCTGGACGCGTACGCGTATCAGAATAACTGGGGCAGGCCAAACATCGAGTGGGAAGCGATTGTGAACGGCGTCCGCAGGCACGGAATCCGCAATGCCGCACAGACAACGGTCGCGCCCACGGGCACCATCGCCACTGTCGCGGGTTGCGAGGGTTATGGTTGCGAGCCTGTTTTCGCGCTGGCTTACATCCGCCATGTCAACGATCACGGCAAGGATTTGAAACTCACCTACGCCAGTCCGCGCTTTGATGAGGCGCTCAAGAAACTTGGCCTTGGCGAGGAGAAGCGTCAGGAAATTGTGGAGCAGGTGATGAGCGAAGGCTCCTGCCAGCACGTGGCTGAATTGCCGCAGGCTGTGCGCGAAACCTTTGTTGTCTCTGCGGACATCACCGCCGAGGAGCATGTCCGCATGCAGGCCGCCCTGCAAATCTTTGTGGACAATTCGCTTTCGAAGACGGTCAATTTCCCTGAGGCCGCCACCGAACAAGATGTGGCGAATGCTTACATGCTGGCTTGGGAATTGGGTTGCAAGGGGATTACCGTGTACGTGACGGGTTCGCGCGAAAAAGTTGTTTTGGAGACGAAAGCCACCGCGGACAAAAAAGCGCCTGCGCCTCTTTCCACGCCTGAGCCTGCTCCCGTTTCGATGAACGTATGGCACGAGACAAAGAAACCGCGCCCGCGTGCATTGACAGGTCGCACGTTCAACGTGGAGACGCCTGTCGGCAAGGCTTTCATCACCATCAACCAGAACGGTGGCGAACAACCCTTCGAAGTGTTCATCAACACGTCCAAGGCAGGGTCAGAGACCGCGGCCGTTTCGGAGGCCATTGGTCGTTTGATCTCATACATTTTGCGGATTGCCAGCCCTGTCGTCCCGAGCGACCGCATGAAGGAAATTGTCCGCCAGTTGATGGGCATCGGCGGTGGGCGTTCGCTGGGCTTCGGACCGAACCGCGTCCGCTCATTGCCCGATGGAATCGGGCAGGTGCTTGATCATTACCTGCGCGAAAAAGATGGGACTGCTCCTGTGTCGATCGAAGAGAAATCCAATGGTGGTAATGGCGGACACGCCCTTGAAAAGGAGGCCGCGGAGAACGCTCTGCCGATGCGAATTGGCGATCTGTGTCCCGAATGCGGCGAGGCCGCCGTGGTGAATGAAGAGGGATGTCGAAAGTGTTACGCCTGCGGGTATAGCGAATGTTAGGCCCCTCTCGCACTGCGCGCACTCTCACCAAATCCGAAATGGATCAATTGCGGATTTGGAGATGGCAGGTGTGGGGCAGGTAACCTATGCAAAGCAAAGCCAAAACAGTGGCCGCCTACATGAAGGAAGTCCCTGTTGAACGGCGGGCTGCATTAAAAAAACTGCGCGACCTGTGCCGTGCCACCTTGACGGGCTTCGAAGAATCAATGCTCTATGGGGGCCCAACCTATTCACGCAACGGCGTGGTGGAGGTTGGCTTCGCCAGCCAAAAGAACTTCATTGGCCTGTACATCCTCCGCACGGACGTGATGCGGGCGCATTTGGATCTGCTAAAAATAAAGGGCGTGACCTTGGGGAAAGGTTGCATCCGCTATCCCAAGCCAGAGAAGATTGACTTCAAGGTGGTGGAGCAGATGTTACGCGCAACACGGGAGACTTCGGGGGTTGTATGTTGAAGATGTTTGTGGTGGGTATTAGGTAGAATACGAAGCGGGCGAGGAGACTCGCCCGCTTTTTATCTCACACAAGTTGATTTTTACTCAGCCTGCCCAAGCAAGTAGTTCTGCAGTCCCATCTGGTTGATCTGATCGAGTTGGGCCTCCAGCCAGTCGAGGTGATCTTCCTCGTCCTTCAGGTTGGCGTCGATCAGTTCGCGTGAGCCGTTGTCGCTCAATTCCAGGCAGAGGCGGATGCCATCGTTGTAATCTTTGATGGCGCCCAATTCCGCGGCCAGATCATTCTTGAGTTGCGCATCCACGGTCGCACCGATGTTCATCTTCTTCAGGTTGCTGACAACAGGAAGCCCCTCCAGGAAGAGGATACGGGCGATGAGTTTCTCGGCGTGCTTCATTTCCTCGATGGCGCGCTTCTCCACTTTACTGTGTAGTTTATCGTATCCCCAATTCGCGCACATCTCAGAGTGAACGATGTACTGGTTGATGGCGGTCAGTTCGTCTGCTAGAAAACCGTTCAGCAGGGTGATGATTTTTTCGTTGCCTTTCATGAGTTTCTCCTTTTTTGGGTGAAATCGCTTAATCTGATTTGATTATAATGATTCCGGAATTCATTTGGAAGTGACGTTCATCCCGAAATCAGGAGGCTCCATGCCCAAACTCATCCCCGCCGCTGAACGCATCCTGCGCGCCCGCGCCTTGATCCAGGAATCCCGCGCAGTGCCAGTCCCTGCTGAACTGGGCAGAAACGATCTCTCCTATATCGCGCAAGTCCGTGATCTTTTGCGCCAGGCGCGCGACCTCGTCAAATTCATTCCGCAGACCGCGGGTGTCTCGGCGGAGATGAAAGAGGAAGTACGAAAAGTTTTCGATGAGATTGAACAGGCACTGCGCGGCGGATAGGTCAGTTCGCCGCGTTCCCATATTCGTTGTAAAATAGAATTGAAACAGTCTATATTTTGCGATGAAAGGAGTTTGCTGTGACGGATAAAAACCTTCGCACCCTGCTTGAGGACTTGCACAATGAACTCCAGCGCGCTGAACGCGTGGACGAGAAAGGGCTGTCCCTGCTCCGCGAATTGGATGCAGATATCCGCGGCCTGCTCCAGCGCTCGGGAGATGGTGACCTGCAAACCGACGATTCTGTTCTCGGGCGTTTCCAATCTGCAATGGATCATTTCGAGATTACGCACCCAAAACTCACCATGGCAATCTCGGAAATGCTCACCGCCCTGAGCAATGCGGGGATTTGACCTTAAACGAATTCCGGTGAGGCTGATTCGCGCGAGCGGGTCAGCCTCATTGTGTTTAAGCGGCTTGTCATTCGCACCTGCCTCGCGCCAAAAAATCATGAATTGCTAAGGTATAATGGAAAGGCTTCAACGACATCACAGCATAAGGCATTGTATGGCAAGCGTATCCCTCAATCTTCCCGCCAATTACTGGCAAACCCTTCACGTCACTTCCAAAGACATTGAGTTCCTGCAAACCTACCTGTTCGAGCACGAGACGCCGCTAACCCCGCGCGAATTGGTGGAAGTGCTGGTCGCGGAACGACTCCGCCTCGAGCAGGAATCCGCCGCAAAAAAACAGGAAGGCATCAAACCTTATCTCCCCAGGGAGAAATATTTTGTCGGCGATGCGTTAAGGTTTCCGACTATCAGGAAAACTGGCCGCGTTGAGGCAGTTCGCCCGGGCGCGAATCCGGAACTGGGCGCGTTCGATGTGTTGACCGTTTCAATGGATGACGGCGCGCAGAAACTTTTCGCCGCCGCGTTGGAGAATCACAAACTCAACAATCCGCCCGCGCAGGAAGAATCCGATTCGGGGCTGGACCCTGAGGCGGTCGCGCGTGACTTTGGCGCGGACCTCGAAACCAAGTTGGATTCCGCCTTCGCCGCGGACGATGGTCTGGTGCGTATCGCGGGACGTTGGTTCCCGCGCGCTCTTCTTCTCGATGTCAACATGGGTCATCTCAACCTGGCTGAAGCCGTACTCGATATGGCGGGTGGTGAGCCTCTCACCACCGAAGCGTTGATGAAGGATATCGAATTGCCCGCGGGCGTTAACCCCAAACTGGCGGAATTCTCTCTCAACTATGCCTTGCAGGAAGACCGGCGCTTCGATGAAGTCGGTCCCGCGGGAAAAGTATTGTGGTGCCTTGAGCGTCTCGAACCGGAAGGCGTGCGAACCGTCCCTGTGCCCCTGCAATATGTGGAGATTTCATACGACCGCGCTGCTCTCACTGGTCAGATGCTGGCCCTTGAAGCGCAGGTGGACGACGAATTGAGCGAAGCCGCCGTTGCGCCGTCAGATGAGGTGACTATCAGCCTGCTCTATCCGCATTGGCGTGCGGGCACGCTTCCCATTTCGGCGCGTGTGAAGCGGCTGTTTCCCACCGCTTATGAATCTGCGCGGGTTTGTTTCACGCTGGTGGACGCCAGGTCAGGCAGGGAAATCCCAGCCTGGGTCGTCCGTAAGCACGGATATGTCTACGGGCTGGCGGACTGGTACAAGTCGCAAGAGATGATGCCCGGGGCGTTGATCCGCGTCCGAAAAGGCGAACAGCCCGGAGAGGTCCGTATCGAGGCGTTGACACATCGCTCGGTCCGCGATTGGGTGCGGACGGTCATTGTGGGCGCGGATGGCGGTCTCGTGTTTGCACTGTTGAAACAGCAGATCTCCGCCGAGTTGAACGACCGCATGGCGATTGCTGTCACCGACCCAAATGCGGTGGATGCCGCCCGCGATCAGGCAACGAAATCGCGCGTGTCATTCGAGGATTTGAGCAAGAATCTTATGCGAGAATTGATGAAACTCAGCCCGCAGGGGCATGTGCATGTGCAAGAGCTGTACGCGGGCATCAATATTATGCGCCGCGTGCCGCCTGCTCCGCTGATGGCTTTGCTGGCGTCCCACCCTGAATATGTGCATGTTGGCGACCTGCATTTTCGATTGGATGAGTGATTATGACCGAAGTTAAGCGAACCAGCCTGCTCAAACCGACCGTGCGCACGCCTTTCCAGATCGATTTTGAATGGTGGAAACAGAGCGAGCGCGATTGGCATGTATATTTGCGTTCGTTGTTATGTCCTTCCCACCAGGAAGCGTTGGCGGGTCTGGAAGAGGGCCAGATGATCGATTGGGTGGACGAGAATACTGCCGAAGTGCGCGAGGTGGACGGCATCCAGCATGCTTTGATGGGACATTGTGCGCGTCAGCCTGAATTTGTCACCCAGCAGACCGCGCTGGTGGAGGCAGTGTTCCGACTGTTTTTGGTGAACGGCAATCAGCCGATGAGCGCAGAGGATTTGTCGGCCAGGCTGGGACGCCCGGCAAATACGATCCTGACAACGCTGGCCGGTCCGCGTGTGTATAAAGGATTGAGACCGGCGCAGTAAACCAGTAGAGCAAATTGCCGATTTGTTCTACATTCTGCCCCCGTAGCTCAATGGACAGAGCAACTGCCTTCTAAGCAGGAGGTTGTGGGTTCGAATCCCGCCGGGGGCGCTGGGTACGTAATTTCGTACACAAGTTATCTATTGGTAAAAGGAGAGTTTAATTGATGGCAACTGAACGATTTGGTTTGATCAAAGTTGGCGGCAAGGAGGCCACGGTCATTGGCGACGATGTGCAGGTAGGGCAGGCCGCGCCGGAGTTCACCGCCCACGCGTTGGATTGGTCGCTCGTGCGCGGGCTGGCCGACACAAAAGGTAAAGTGCGCATCCTCGCCGCTGTCCCCTCGCTGGATACAGATACTTGTGACCGCGAGACGCGGCGTTTCAATACCGAAGCCGCCGCGCTGGATAAGGATATTGTCATTCAGACCGTCAGCATGGATTTGCCCTACGCGCAGAAGCGCTGGTGCGGCGCGGCAGGTGTGGAACAGGTGACGGTTCTATCGGACCATCAGAACGCGGAGTTTGGTGAAAAATACGGCGTGCTCATCAAGGAACGCCGAATTTTGCGCCGTGCGGTATTTGTGATTGGCCGCGACGACAAGATCGTATATGCCGCGTACATGTCTGCGCTTGGCGAAGAGCCGAATTACGCGGAAGTGCTGGAAGCGGCGAAACAAGCATTAAAGTAGCGCGGGATATTATCTCGTTCTACAAGGAGCAGGCGTCATGCCGACAGTGATTCGAAAATCCGAGGCTTCGGCCTCTTTAGCGGAAAAGCGACGCGACCTCGTCCACGCTGTGAGTTGGACGGTGCGCTCCAGCACGTGGAGTCCGCCGACGGATGTCTACGAAATGGAAGAAGCGTACATCGTCCGCGTGGAAGTGGCGGGCATGCGCGAATCTGATTTCGAGATCACGCTTGAGAATGGGTTTCTCAAAATCAGCGGAACCCGCCCCGACGTCCAGGAGCGACGCGCTTACCAGCAGATGGAGATTCGCTTTGGGCGGTTCTCCACTACCGTCGGGTTGCCAGGTCCCGTGGACGTGGACGCATCCCGCGCCGAATACGAAGACGGCTTCCTGACCGTCACCCTGCCAAAAATCAAACCTGCTTTCATCGGAATCAAAGAGTAACATGGGTGCTACTCGCTGGAACTCTGCTGCAAATGAATTTGTGAATTGGATGTGGGAAAACGACCCTGCTGGTTTCGAGTCGTTTCTTCCATCTCTTTTTTCGCGCACAAAGAAAAAGGAGGAGGGGGATTCTGCCTCTGATTCGAATCAGCCCGCGGAGAAGGCGAAGTATCCTGACGTCCTCCCGATCCTGCCCCTGCGCGGGGTGGTGGTCTACCCGACCACCGCCGTCCCGTTGACGGTGGGACAGCCGCGCTCGATCCGTTTGGTGGACGAGGTGACTGCCAGCGAATCCAAGCTGGTGGGACTCGTCGCTGCACGCGACCCCGAGCTTGAGCAACCCGGCCCGAACGATCTCTACACGGTTGGGACCATTGCCACCGTGCACCGCCTCCTGCGCGCGCCAGACGGTACGATCCGCCTTTTGGTTCAGGGACTGGAGCGTTTCCGGCTTGGCGAGTTTGTGCAGGAGGAACCATATCTCAAGGCAAAAATCCATGTTGCGCCGGAGACGGTTGAAACCGGATTGGAGATCGACGCGCTGGCGCGCAACGCGCGCGATCAGTTCCAGCAGATCGTTGGGTTAATTCCCTCCTTCCCGGAGGAACTGGCCCAGTCCATTTTGGGAATTGAAGAACCGCTTCAGACGGTTTACACGATTGCCAATTTCCAGCGCATCGATTTGGTAGATGCTCAGCAATTGCTGGAAACCGACTCGGTTTCGGAAAAACTACGAAAACTGGTGGGATTGCTGGTGCGAGAAGTCGAAGTGCTCACCATAGGCCAGAAGATCCAAAATGAAGCGCGCGGCGAGATCGAAAAGGTCCAGCGCGATTATTTTCTGCGCGAGCAGATGAAAGCCATCCAGAAGGAACTGGGCGAACGCGACGAGCAGGCGGCCGAAGCGGAGGAGTTCCGCAAGAAGATCGAGGCCGCCAAAATGCCTGAGGAAGCCGAAAAGATGGCGCGTCGCGAATTAGAGCGATTGGAGCGCCTGCCGACCGCCGCGGCTGAGTATGGTGTCATCCGCACCTATCTGGATTGGCTAGTGACCCTGCCCTGGTCTGCCCAGACGGACGACAATCTCGACATCGCGCACGCGCGCCAGGTGCTGAATAAAGACCATTTTGGGTTGGAGGATGTGAAAGACCGCATTCTCGAGTTCCTCGCGATCCGTAAATTGCGCATTGAACGAAAAGAAGAATTCTCGAAAGAATCCGAGGATAAGATCCGCCGCGAGCGCGAAGGCGTGATTTTGTGCTTTGTCGGCCCGCCCGGCGTTGGCAAGACCTCGCTCGGACAGTCCATCGCGCGGGCGATGGGACGTAAGTTCACGCGCATGTCGCTGGGCGGGATGCGCGACGAGGCGGAGATCCGCGGTCATCGCCGAACTTACATCGGTGCCATGCCCGGACGGATCCTCCAGGCCATGCGCCGCATCGAAAGCCGCAACCCGGTCTTTATGCTCGACGAGATCGATAAGCTCGTTTTTGATTTCCACGGCGACCCGGCCTCAGCCCTGCTCGAAGTGCTCGATCCTGAACAGAATAGTGAATTTCGCGATAACTATCTGGAAGTGTCAATCGACCTGTCGCAGGTCATGTTCATCACCACTGCGAATACGCTGGAGACCGTCCCTGGGCCGTTGCTGGACCGCATGGAGATTATCGGTCTCTCTGGTTACACTGACCGTGAGAAGATCGCCATTGCGCGTGGCTATCTCATCCCGCGGCAGTTGCGTGAGAATGGCCTGCGCGCCAGGGAAGTCACTTTCTCAGACGAGTCACTGCAAAAGATTATTCGCGAGTACACGCGCGAGGCGGGCGTCCGCAACCTGGAGCGCAAGATCGGCGCGGCCTGTCGCAAAGTGGGGACGCGTATCGCCGAAGGCAAACGCACTTCTGTCAAGGTGACGCCCAAAGTTGTGGAGGAACTGCTCGACAACCCAATCTACCTCGGACAGGAAGAGATCAGTCGCCGCACTTCCATCCCGGGCGTTGTCCCCGGTTTGGCGTGGACCATGTTCGGCGGTGACATTCTGTACATCGAATCCACCAAGATGCCCGGGGGCAAAGGTTTTCAGGTGACCGGTTCGCTTGGCAACGTGATGCAGGAATCTGCGCGCGCTGCATTTTCATACGTTCGCTCGCGGGCGGGCGAACTCAAACTGTCGGCTGATTTTTTCAACAATAACGATATCCATCTCCACGTCCCGGCAGGCGCGACGCCCAAGGATGGGCCGTCCGCAGGCGTGACCATGGCAACCTCCCTCGTCTCGCTGATCTCCGGGCGCAAAGTCATGCCGCAAGTGGGGATGACGGGCGAGATCACGCTCCGTGGGCAGGTCCTGCCTGTGGGCGGGATCAAAGAAAAGGTCCTCGCCGCGCACCGCAATGGCCTGCGGATCATCATCCTGCCAAAGCGTAACAAGCAGGACCTGGACGATGTCCCTGACGAGATCAAAAAGTCCATGAAATTTGTCTTTGCCGAAACGGTGGACGATGTGCTCAAGGCTTCCCTTGAAAAACGGAAACGCTCTGCCAAAGCCGCGGCAAAGAAAAAGTCCACGAAAACGAAAACCAAAAAGGATGTCAAAACGAATGCAAAGAGTCCTGCTGGCCGAAGATGACGCCACGATGGTGGTTCTGCTCCAGACTCTCCTAAAAATGGAAGGCTACCAGGTATCCGCATTGGATGCGGACGCCGATATTGTGCAGGCGGTTCTCAACGAAAAACCGGATGTGCTGTTAATGGATGTCCACCTGCTTCACTATAACGGAATCGAAGAGCTGACAAAACTGCGCGCCGCCCCCGGCGGGGAAACGGTTCGCGTGGTCATGACCTCCGGTTTGGATTTCAAAGACCAGTGTCTGGAGCGCGGCGCGAACGTTTTCATCCAAAAACCATTTATGCCCGACGACCTGCTGGCCGCCATACGGAGTACAGGCTAGTGGCCGGGCGCGCCACCCTGATTCGCGAATTTCACTATCCCCAGGATTATGAACAGGCGGCGCGCCTGTGGCAAAACATGGAACAGGGGGTACGCTTTAGCCGTTCCGATGTTCCAGTCGAAATTGAAAAGAAACTCATCCGCGACCCCGATCTGTTCCTGGTCGCTGAATTGGATGGCGAACTGGTCGGCACGGTCATTGGCGGCTTCGATGGCCGGCGCGGCATGATCTATCATTTGGCGGTGGTCGCATCTCATCGGCGGCGCGGCATTGCCAGGGCCCTCATGGGCGAAATCGAAAAGCGTCTCGTCGCCAAGGGGTGCATCCGCGCCTTCCTCCTCGTCCATGCAGATAACGCCGATGCCCGCGCTCTCTACGAAAAACAGGACTGGGTTTTGCTTGCCAATGATGTTGTCTATTCGAAGGATATCGCATGACCCTGCGCTTCGGAATTCTGACTGTCTCTGACCGCTCCTCGCGCGGTGAACGACCCGACCTGAGCGGACCCGCCCTCGCAGATTTTATCCGTGCCCGCGGCTGGGACGCATCTCTCCTCGACGTTGTGGCGGATGAGCGCGCCCAAATCGCCTCCACGCTGACGAAGTGGTGCGCCCGCGGCGACCTCGACGTGATCCTCACCACTGGCGGCACTGGCTTCGCCCCGCGCGACGTCACCCCCGAAGCCACCCGCGATGTGATCGAGCGCGAAGCGCCCGGTCTTGCTGAAGCCATCCGTGCCGAATCACTCAAGGTCACACTCCATGCCATGCTCTCGCGGGCGGTGGCTGGCATCCGTGGAAAAACCATCATCATCAACCTGCCTGGCAGTCCCAAAGGCGCGGTGGAGAGTTTGCAGGCCGTGGGGGGAGTGTTGGAACACGCGGTCAAGTTGTTGAGGGAGGATGTTGATGCGGAGAAGGGGCATGGTGCGAAGCATTAAGAAATAAACAATCCCCGTTGCCATGTCAAGGCGTTCCGCAAAGGGGCTGAAACTTGAAGCGCAATCAAAAGACATTATAATTTTGCAAAACGATAAACTGATTCACAGATTGGATGCACGATGAAAAACGAACCGAAGAAAGACGAATCAAAGAAAGACGCACCAAAGAAAGGCACACCGAAGAAAGACGACAAGCAGTACGAGCGCATCGTTTTTTCAAAGGATATGACTGCCGAGGAAATCGCGGCAGTCATTCGCAAAAAGGGAGAGGAACTGGAGAAGAAAAAGTCCAGTAAGAAATAAATACCCTGCTTGGGCTCTGAAACGCGGCCATTCGCGCCAGGCGAAAGGGA
>JAYRVQ010000244.1:0-2037 GCA_041918465.1 Anaerolineales bacterium | reverse complement strand
CTTTCCATATTTTCCTTTCCGTCATCCGTTTGGAATTTTCTAATCATACCAGAAGCGGATAAAACGCACGGTTTTTAGGCATGTCATCACAGAGACAAGCAACAAATAGACATCTTGCATAACTCGGCGAGTATGCCGATGCCAGCGGTTTCTTTGCCACGGATTACACGGATTTTCACAGATTTATTTTTAAAAATCCGTGCTAATCCGTGACATCGTACCCGCAGGTAAATCTGTGGCTAAAAGTACCTATGCAAGAGTTCTATTTTGGAAAAGAACTTGGGATTCTTCCGTCTGGTCGACCAGAAATGGGATTAGAATTATTCAAGACTATCACTGACACGCAGAACCAATCCAAGGCAATCATGACCCTTCACTCCGAAATCCTCGAGCAACCGCAACGGCTGGCTTCCCTGCTCAAAAATCAAAAGCAGACCGTGATCGAGATCGCGCGCGCCATCCAAAAGCAGAATGTGCCATATGTCTTTCTCGCGGCACGCGGCACATCGGACAATGCAGGCCGCTATGCAAATTATCTCTGGGGCGCGTACAACCAGATGCCCATCGCGCTTGCCACTCCCTCGCTTTTCACGTATTACCAATCGCCGCCGCGACTGCAAAACGCGCTGGTGATCGGCGTTTCGCAATCGGGACAGTCGCCCGATATCGTGAGCGTCATCGAAGAGGGACGCAGACAAAAGTGTTTGACGCTTGCCATCACCAACAATCTCGATTCCCCCCTCGCCAAATCCGCGGAACTCGTGCTGGACATCCAGGCCGGAGCAGAAGAGGCCGTTGCCGCCACCAAAACCTACACCACCGAACTCATGGCGCTTGCCATGCTCTCCGCCGCATTGGAAAATTCCGCCTCCCGCTGGGACGAACTGGCCGCTGTCCCAGCCTGGGCAGAACAGGCGCTCACACACGATTCTGATATTGCCCGCATGGCTCAGCGCTATCGTTACATGCAACAATGCGTTGTCCTTGGGCGCGGCTTCAATTACGCCACCGCCTTCGAATGGGCGCTCAAACTCAAGGAATTGACTTACATTATCGCCGAGCCATATTCGTCTGCCGATTTTCAGCACGGACCGATCGCCATGATCGAAGGCGGCTTCCCTGTGATGGCAATTGCGCCAAGCGGAAAAGTACACGACACGATGAAAGACATGCTCACGCGCCTCCGCAACCAGCAGGACGCCGAACTGGTCGTCATCTCAGACGATGAGGATGTGCTCGCGCTGGCCCAATCCCCGATTCCGCTCCCGCCTCAGATTCCCGAATGGCTGACTCCGTTGGTCGGCATCCTCCCCGCTCAATTGTTTGCCTGCCATCTCACCACCGTCAAAGGCTTCGACACCGACAAGCCGCGCACCATCAAAAAAATCACCGAGACGCACTGACGCGTCCCTGCGCGCAAATCGGGTACAATTCCCCCACTCCCACTCCAATTTATAAGGCAGAGAATGAACGCAATTGAAGTATCGCATCTGCGCCGCGTCTTTAAAACTCACGTCGGCGTCATCAAACGCACATCCAAAGAGATCGTTGCAGTGGACGATGTCTCGTTTGGGATTCAGGAGGGCGAACTGTTCGGACTGCTCGGTCCAAACGGCGCGGGCAAGACGACCGCCACGAAGATGCTCACCACGCTTCTCATCCCGACGGGTGGGTTTGCCACCGTTAAAGGATTCGACGTGGTCAAACAGGCGGAGGAGGTCCGCAAGCGCATTGGATTCATCTTCGGCGGCGAACGCGGACTTTATTGGCGGCTCTCAGGCATTGATAATCTGCGCTACTTCGCCAGCCTGTATGGCATCGATCCAGACGTCTCGAAGAAACGCATCGCCTACCTGCTTGAACTGGTCGGGCTGAACGGCCGCGGCGAGGAAAATGTCGGTGGATACTCACGCGGGATGAAGCAACGACTTCACGTGGCGCGGACGCTCCTCCACAACCCCGATATCCTCTTCCTCGACGAGCCTACGCTCGGCCTGGACCCCGTTGGCGCGCGCGAGTTTCGACAGGTGATTCTCG
>JAYRVQ010000243.1:0-2318 GCA_041918465.1 Anaerolineales bacterium | reverse complement strand
TGACCACCGCGGACTTCCGCTTCGGCGCGCGTCCGTGGGAACTCAAGGCCGCAGACTCGATCTGCTCGCAGTGTCCTGTCGGATGCAACGTCACGTTCAACATCCGCCGCGAAGCCAAAGCGGACGGAAAGATCGTCATCAAGCGTGTCATGCCGCGGCAGAACGAACAGGTCAACGAGATTTGGATCTGCGACAAGGGACGTTTCGCCTATCACTACACCGAAAGCGAAGATCGTCTCACCAAGCCGTTGATCGCCAAAGATGGAAAACTGGGCAAAGCCTCGTGGAAGTCCGCGTTGGATTTGGCTTCGGAAAAACTGACGGATCATAAAAAGAATCTTGTCGTGCTGGCTTCGGGACGACTCTCCAACGAAGATTTGTTCAACCTGAAATCGCTGGCTGACATGGCTGGTGGAAAAGCGCTTCTCTACTCCGACATGGGCGGCGGCGAGTTGACGACGCGCGTTGGCGTCCGCGCTGGCTTCGATCTCGGCAAACTCGGCGCGGGCGACGCTGTTCTGGTTGTCGCATCCGATTTGTATGAAGAAGCGCCCATCTGGTGGCTGAGAGTCAAAGCGGCGGCGGAACGCGGCGCGACGCTGATCGTTGCCAACCCGCGCGCGACCAAACTCGATAAATTTGCGAAGTTCGTCATCCGTTATTCGTATGGCGACGAGGTCACAACGGTTGAAGATCTGAAAGGCAAAAATAAAATTGCGGACGCGTTCGCGAAGGCCGCCAATGCCGTCGTCTTCTACGGAAGCGAGGGACTCGGCCTCGCGGGCTCTGCTTCTGTCGCGGCGGCCGCGGCGGAATTGCTGCATGAGACCAATCACGCGGGCAAGCCCAACAGCGGACTGATTGGCGTGTGGGGACGCGCGAACGACCAGGGCGCGTGGGAGATGGGCTTCGAGACCAGCGACGATCTTGCCGAAGAACTGAAAGGCAAGGCGGTTTACGTGGCGGGCGCAGACCCCGCAGGCGACGATCCCGCGCTGGCGAAGGCGCTCAAGGGCGCGAAGTTCCTCGTGGTGCAGGATATTGCGCTGACCGCGACGGCTGGGCTTGCAGACGTTGTCCTGCCCGCACAGGCGTACACGGAACGCGAGGGCACGTTCACTTCGGGCGAACGCCGCGTGCAACGTTTCTATCCCGCGGTGCCCGTCACGGGCGAGGCGCGACCCGATTTCGTCATCACCTCGCAGATCGCGCGGGGGATGGGGTATATCCTCGAAGGCGCGTCGCCGTCCATCGTGTTTGATTATCTGGCGACGGATGTAAAATCCTTTGAGGGACTGAATTACGCCAAACTCGCGCAAGTGACCGAGCAGTGGCCGATCATCGGACACGGTAACGTGAATTATGGCGGCACGAGTTACGAAAATAAACACGGCCTGGGCGCGCAATTGACCAGCGCGGCGGGTCGCGGTGAGACCTACAAACTGCCTGCGGCGAAAAGGGCCAAGTCCCTGCGCCCGAAGGAAGGCGAACTGCTGGCCGTCCCTGTGACGAAACTCTACGATCAGGGCACAACCGTCCTGCCTGCGGCGTTGCTCGCGGAGCGGATCGGGGAACCCGCGGTGACGTTGAATCCGTCCACGGCGGAGGAGTTGGGCGCGGCGGCTGGGGAGTTGGTCAAGCTTTCTTGGAACGGAAGCCAGGCCGAGGTCCGCGTGAGAACCGATGAGTCTATTTCGACGGGCGTGGCGCTCGTCCCGCGCAGTTTCGGATTGGCGGTGCGCGAGCCTGTCGTCGTGTCGGTCAAGTCTGCCAAAAAGGTGAAATCACTATGACGTGGGCACTGTTTTGGGAATGGTTCATTAAATCGCTGATCCTGGTTTTCACCCTGTTGATCGGCTTCGGCTACCTGACGTATTACGAGCGCCGCTTTTTGGCGCGCATTCAGGTGCGCATCGGACCCAACCGAGCGGGACCGTACGGATTGATGCAATGGATGGCGGACGCGGTCAAGTTAATCTTCAAAGAGGAACTGACGCCTGCGAAGGTTTATAAAATCGTGTTCTTCTTTGCGCCAGTAGTGACGATGGTGCCGTCCATCGTGATCGCGGCGGTTATCCCGTGGGGGACGTCGTTCCAGTTGGGCGGTCGGACAATCCACCTGTACCTGGCGGATATCAACGTGGGCGTCATCTACCTGATGTCCATCGCTTCGATTGCGGTGTATGGCATCGTGATGGCGGGCTGGGCGAGCAACAATAAATACGCCATGATGGGCGGACTGCGCTCCTCGGCGCAGATGATCTCGTACGAGTTGACGCTTGGCCTGATGTTTGTGGTGGCCATTTTGATGGGCAATT
>JAYRVQ010000242.1:0-1767 GCA_041918465.1 Anaerolineales bacterium | reverse complement strand
CCCATGCCGTTTCTGAGGGCGATCTCAATCAGCAAGTCCCCGTCCGCTCGAAAGATGAACTCGGCGAACTGGCCCGCGCTTTCAACAAGATGAGCGCCGAACTCTCGCGCTCCATCAACGCGCGCAAGCAGATGACCGCCGACATCGCCCATGAACTCCGCACGCCCCTCAGCCTCATCCTCGGCCACGCCGAAGCCGTCCACGATGGCGTGCTGGAGCCCAGCAGCGAAAACTTTGAGATCATCCGCGAAGAGGCCGCGCGCCTCGACCATCTCGTGGACGACCTCCGCACCCTCTCCCTCGCCGACGCGGGTGAACTGACCATCCAGCCGCAAACCATCCCTCCCGCCCGACTTCTCGAAGAAGTGGCGTCCCTCTATCGTTTCCAGACGCAGACGAAAAATCTGACTCTCGGCCTCGACATCGCCTCGCCTCTTGCGGACCTCGAAGTGGATCCTGGACGAATGACCCAGGTCATCACGAACATCCTCGACAACGCCCTGCGCCACACACCCGAAGGCGGGACCATCACCCTCGCCGCGCGCGGGACCTCGGACGGGGTCGCCATCTCCGTGCGTGACTCTGGCCCTGGCCTCTCCGCCGATGATCTGACGCGCATCTTCGACCGCTTCTACCGCGCCGACGAATCACGCGTCCGCCACGAGGGCGGTTCTGGGCTGGGACTCGCCATCGCCAAATCTATCGTCCTCGCCCATGACGGACAGATCCGCGCGGAGAGCGAGGAAGGCAAGGGATTGGAGATCATCATCACGTTGCCAGTGTCGCAAGATTAATCTTGCGGCACAACGCAAATTGGCAACACCTGCCCCACCGCAAGTGCGGGTTTGCGCTACAACATCGAAAACAAAAACCGCTGGAAATTCGTTCCAGCGGTTTCGCTTTTCTCTTTTGTTCAGATGGAATTTTGATTCCCGTTTTTGACAGTTGCGAGCCTCTTGCGCTTGGCCAGTCCCTTCGGCAGGACGAGAATCGCTACCAGAAGTGAAATCACGCCCATGTTTTTGAGCAGGCCAAAAGCCCAGCCTCCGCCCATTTCACCGCGCTCCGGGCGGCCTCCTTCGAATTCGGAACGCGCGCCCGCCTCAAAGTCGGAGGAGGATGCGAATTGTTCGCCGCGCTGGGGAAAATCCGAGGCGGTCCCCGTCCCATTGGCATTGACGACCAGGTAGAGCGCGCCCGCCACCAGTGCGGTCACTGCGAGGATGATGAGAATACGTCCGAGGGTTTTCATGCGGTCACATCCTTCTGCGCGTTGCATTTGACGAATAAGCGTCCAATGGGTTGGGCAATAAAAGTCTTGAAAGCGTTGACGATCCAATCCCAATGCAGGGCGGTATGCAGACCCAGCAAGAGTAGGGCGATGTTGGCGGACATGTCATGAAGCCTGCGCCAGGCAAAGCCCGCGGACAGGGTGATGCCCAAGACAGGGATGACGCTTTCCGAGATCAGGATGCCCGAAAGCATGATGAGGATGCCGTCAATGAAGAGAAGCCAGTTCAAAATGTAATTGATGCGCGAGCGGGTGGATACCCTGCCGAAAAAGCGGCTGGTGACTTGCGCGATCCAATCCCAGTTGAGAAGCAGGTGGATCATGACCGTCGCCAGCGCGGCGAGAGTGAACCATTCGTGGAGGGCGATGCCTGTCGAGTGGGGATCCATAGCAATCAGGAATCCAATGAAGATCGCCAGATCCAAAATCCATTTGGTTTTGATCTGCTTGTTCAATTTTGTTTGACTATTTGTCAT
>JAYRVQ010000241.1:0-11117 GCA_041918465.1 Anaerolineales bacterium | reverse complement strand
GTCCATGACGAAGAAAAAGGCGGCGCGCAAAATCGCAATAATTGCTTTGCGAAGCGGCGTGGCGTGGAAATAGAATTGCTTCCGGTCGCGCGGGTCGAATTCGGTGGAGGGTGTGGATAGTTCCATGGCAGGGAATGGGATTATACTTGAACAAAATTCACTGACATTAACCCCAGGAGTACAAAATGGACACTACGATTGAGAGCATCTCCGCATTGGAGATTTTGGATTCACGCGGCAACCCGACCGTGGAAGTGGAAGTCGTTTTGATGGATGGCGCGTGGGGACGTGCCGCCGTTCCGTCGGGCGCCTCCACTGGAGAGCATGAAGCGCTGGAAATGCGCGATGGCGACAAGAAACGCTACGGGGGCAAGGGTGTGACAAAGGCAGTTGCCAATGTCAACGGGCTGATTGCAGAGGAATTATTTGGCATGGAAGCCTCCGACCAGCGCGGAATTGATTTTGCCCTGCTGGAACTGGACGGAACAGCGAATAAATCCAAACTGGGCGCGAACGCCATTTTGGGCGTCAGCATGGCTGTGGCAAAAGCCGCGGCCAACTCGCTGGGACTTCCGCTCTACCGCTATCTTGGCGGAGTCCACGCGCACATCCTGCCTGTTCCGATGATGAACATCCTGAACGGCGGAGCACACACAGGCTGGCAGTCTACCGACATGCAGGAATTCATGGTCATGCCGCTCGGCGCGGCGAGTTTCGTGGAAGGCGTCCGCTGGGGCGCAGAAATCTACCACGCGCTGAAATCTGTCTTGAAAGAAAAAGGTTATCCGACGCTGGTCGGTGACGAGGGCGGATATGCGCCCGCGCTCAAAGCCAACGAGGAAGCGCTGGAAGTCATCCTGGCCGCCATTGCAAAGGCAGGCTTCAAAGTAGGCCGCGGCAAAGACGTGGCGCTTGCGCTCGACCCGGCCGCGTCCGAACTTTTTGAAGAGAAGACAAAAACTTACAATCTGCGCAAAGAGGGCAAAAAACTGACAGGTGAGAAGATGGTGGATTTCTGGGCCAAATGGATCAAGGATTATCCCATCGTCTCCATCGAAGACGGCCTGGCACAGGATGATTGGGAATCCTGGAAACTCATGACGAAGAAAATGGGCGATAAAATCCAGATCGTGGGCGACGATCTACTGGTCACCAACCCCGAGCGCGTCCGCCGAGGGATCGAAGAAAGCGCCGCCAACGCCCTGCTGGTCAAACTCAACCAGATCGGTTCGGTCACGGAAACCATCGAGGCGGTGGAACTCTGCCACCGCGCGGGCTGGAGAGCGGTTACCAGCCACAGGTCCGGAGAGACCGAAGACGCCACCATCGCGGACCTCGCCGTCGCCTTGAACACCGGTCAGATCAAAACCGGCGCGCCCGCCCGGTCCGATCGCGTCGCGAAATACAATCAACTGATCCGCATCGAGGCGGAATTGGGCGACACCGCAAAATACGCGGGGTGGGACGCCCTCCGCAAATAACGCATGAAAACCGCCCGCTCCAGTCACACGGAGCGGGTTTTTTTATAGTCCCACTTTGTTAATACACTTGACAAACTAAGAAAGAGTGTTATCATATTAGCAAGGTTTTCTCTCTACCACAAGCAGGAATAGACCGTGTTTAGCACTTACATTCGCTTTCTCCCATTCGAGAATGTAAAGTACATTAACAAACATGCCGTCTTGGACCTTATCCGTTTCACGCCGGGGGGCATTTCGCGAGTGGAGCTTGCCCAGCGACTCTTTCTCACCCGCGCCGCTGTTACCCCCATCGTCAACGATCTCATCCAAACCGGTCTGATCCACGAAACCCGAAGCCGCACCGCATCCAGCGGACGGCCACCCATTCTGTTGGAAATCAACGCAACGCGCGGGATGGTGGCGGGCATCGACATGGGCGCCAGTCATCTGACCATTCTGATCGCCAATTTTGCCGCACAAGTGCTGGCCGAAAACGAAATCCCCTTCAATATCGCAGACGGACCCCGGGACTGCATCCAAAAAGCGGACGAAACCCTGCGTTCGCTTCTCGCGGGACTTGGGCTTGGTCTGTCCAATCTGGCCGCCATCGGGCTGGGAGTGCCCGGTCCGACGGTTGCCAAGGCAGGCATGGTGCTTGCCCCGCCCATCATGCCCGGCTGGGACCGCTTCCCCATCCGCGACACGTTGGAAAAACTGTGGGGCTGTCCCGTCTCGCTCAACAACGATGCCGAACTGGGTGTGCTGGGCGAATGGGCCTACGGAGCGGGACGCGGCGAGCAAAACCTGGCCTACATCAAAGTCGGGACGGGCATCGGCGCCGGACTATTCATTGAAGGACAGATTTATCGTGGAGCGACTGGCTCGGCGGGCGAAATTGGTCATATGACGATTGATGAAAACGGTCCGCTTTGCACGTGCGGGAACCGCGGTTGCCTCGAAGCCATGGCAGGCGGAAGAGCCATCATGGCGAAAGCGCATGAGGCGATCAAATTGAACAAGCGTACTGAACTGTCCGACCATCCAGACCCGGACAATATAACAGTCATGGATGTTGCGAAAGCCGCCGCGCGTGGCGATCTGGTAGCACAGGAAATCCTTGCCGAAGCAGGCAACCAACTCGGCATTGCACTCACCAGTCTCGTAAACCTTTTCAACCCGAACATTGTGATAGTGGGCGGCGGCGTGGCCCAAACAGGCGACCTGTTTTTGGAGCCGATCCGCAAGGCGGTGTTCAAACGCAGTCTGCCCGCCGCCGTGCAAGCCGTACGCATCACCACCGCCCTGCTCGGCAAACGCTCCACCAGCATGGGCGCAGTGGTGCAGGCGCTCTCCACTGCACTTCATAAAATAGCCGCATGACCAACCGATGTGGTGTTCAGAGGAGTATAATCAAGACACTATACTCTTCACAAAAAGGAGAAAAGAACCATGGCAAGCGTAACCTATAAGAATGTCGTCAAAAGATTTGGCGACATGACCGCAGTCGATGATGTCAATTTTCACGTGGAAGACAAGGAATTCCTTGTTCTGGTTGGTCCATCGGGATGCGGCAAAACGACAGCGCTTCGGTTGTTGGCAGGGCTGGAGGAAATTACCAGCGGTGAAATTCTGATCGGAGACCGGGTGGTCAACGATATCGCGCCCAAGGATCGCGATATTGCCATGGTCTTCCAATCCTATGCCCTGTATCCCCACCTTTCTGTGTACGAAAACATGGCCTTTGGCCTGAAACTAAAGAAAACCCCCAAAGAAGAAATCAATCGAAGAGTGAGCGTTGCCGCCGAAGTTCTGGGAATCACAGAATTGCTCCAACGCAAACCCCGCCAACTTTCCGGTGGTCAGCGACAGCGCGTGGCAGTGGGACGCGCCATCGTCCGCGAACCGAAGGTATTCCTATTCGATGAGCCGCTCTCCAACCTAGACGCCAAGCTAAGGGTCCAGATGCGTTCCGAGATCAGCAAGTTGCACAAACGTCTCCAAACAACGTTCATCTACGTCACCCACGATCAAGTCGAGGCCATGACCATGGCCACTCGGATCGCGGTCATCAACAAGGGCAAACTACAGCAAATTGACACACCCCAGAACTTGTACGAGCATCCCGACAATCTGTTTGTGGCGGGATTCATAGGTTCCCCGGCCATGAACTTCTTCCCGGGAACCTTGCGGAAGGATAATGGACGGTTGATCGTGGACACCAGCAATTTCGCCGTTTCCATCCCAGAGAAAAAAGCGGCACCCTATCAAAATCATGTTGGGAAGAAGATCATTTTTGGCATCCGTCCCGAAAATATACACGATGCCGATTTCACGCCCCCGAACATTGACGCCGAAAAAGTTCCCGTCAAAGTGGATGTGACCGAACTGATGGGGAATGAGATTTTCCTTTACCTGCTCAGTGGTCAAAACATATTTGTAGCCCGAGTCGATCCGCGCTCAAAACTGCGCATGGGTGAACAGGCACAAGTGATGTTCGACATGGATAATTTCCATATTTTCGACGCGCAGACAGAAGAGGCGCTTCGGTAAACGCAAAGGAGGTGATTCCCTGTAAGATTTTCTCTCATTCCAAGACCAAACTGTCTCTGAAACATTAAACCTACTCTAATCAAGGAGAAGAACATGAAATCCAAATTAATGCTTCTGGTGAGCCTCCTCGTGGTCGCTACCATGGTATTGACCGCCTGCGGAACCAAGGACGCCGGCCCCGTCACCATCACCTTCTGGGAACAGGAAGGCGAGGATGTGGATGTATTCATCGACCAGTTGATTGCCGACTTCCAGGCGGCGAATCCCAATATTACGGTTGAGCGCACTCACTATGAGAACGAAGCCCTGCGCGACCAATTCCAGACCGCGTCGCTGGCCAACGCCGCCCCCGATGTTGTCCGCGTCCCGAACGACTTCGCCGGCCCATTCAGCAAGCTGGAGATCGTTGCCCCGGTGAGCGATCTGTTCGACCAGAAATTCCTGGACAAGTTCTTCCAGGGCGCGCTTGACCCGGCTGTTGTTGCAGGCACCCTGTGGGGCGTCCCCGATAACTACGGCAACCACCTGATGCTGATCTACAACAAGGATCTGATTGCCGAACCGCCCGCCACCTTTGATGAACTGATCGCCAAGGCGACTGAACTGACCGCGGGTGATATTCAGGGCTTCGCCTACAACCTGAATGAGCCGTATTGGGGCGCTGGCTTCTACGGCGCTTTCGGGGGCTGGCCTCTGGACGAGAACGACAAGCCCCAGTTCAACAACCAGGCCTTTGTTGACTACCTGACCTTCGTTGCCAAATTAAAGGCCGACGGTATTGTCCCTGCCGAATGCGATTACAACTGCGCCGACACCCTGATGAAAGACGGCAAAGCCGCCATGATCATCAACGGTGACTGGTCGCTCGGCGACTATACCACCGCCCTTGGCGATAAGATGGGCGTTGCCCCGGTCCCGACTATCAACGGCAAACCCTACACCGAAATGACCGCTGGCAAGTACTTCATGGTCTCCAACGCTGTGTTGGAAGATGCCGCCAAGAAGGCCGCTGTCCAAAAGTTCATCACCTTCATGACCTCCGCCGAAGTTCAGAAGCAGTGGCTTGACGAGTTCAAGCGCCTGCCCTCCAACATCGAAGTTGCGAAGGATCCCTCCATCTCGAGCGACCCGATCCTGGCTGGCTCGATGGCCGCCCTTTCAGTTGGTCGCGGTCAACCCGCCGCCGCTGAGATGCGCTGCGCGTGGGATGCCTGGCGCCCGAACCTGGAAGGCGTGATGGCTGGCACGACCACCCCGGCTGACGCCGCCGCCGCCGCGCAGATCTCTGCCGACGAATGCGTCCTGACGCTCGAATAGACTTTCGCGTTACCTATCGAGGGGGAGCTTCGGCTCCCCCTCGATCTTTTGATTGGTGAGGCCACAATGGAAGAAAAAAACACCCTGCACCGATTCCTGCCCTATCTTTACTGGATTGCCGGCTTGTTTGCTGTGTACTTCCTGCTTAATTACCTGATCTCCCCTTACGCATCGGGAATCTCGCTCAACATCAACATGGTTGTTGAGCGGCTGGGAGAAATTGGGGGGTTTCTGTTTGGCATCCTGGTTGGGCTTGGGTTGATCGAAATCTATTTTTATCAAATCTTCTTCCGCCAGCCAAAAAATCAAAAAACAAAAACTGCCATTCGTGGCCTGCAAATCCTGCTTGGAGCGCTGTCCGTCCTGGCGATTTTCTCCTTCTTTGAAAAAACTGACCTGTTCCGCCTTGGGGATAACATTTTCGGAAACATAATTCGCCTGCCTATCACGATATTTGGCGCTCTTCAATCCATTTTTATGAGCACCGGTCTGACAAAAAGCGGCGCGGGACTGATTGGCGGAATCATTCTGACACTTGTCGTGGGCGGCATTTTTTACGCCATCCAGAAGATGAGCATCCCGCGCAACAGCAAACTGGGACTGCCCTATCTGCTGATCATTCCTGCCCTCATCGGCATCCTCTTTCTCATCATCTACCCCTTCCTGTTCGAGATCAAATTGGCATTCTCGAATGCTTCACTTGGCACGCAGGCAACCAAGAACGCTGAATACGGCTTGATCTATGGATGGGAAAACCTAGTCACGCTGTTCACAGGCAAGGTTGCCAAAGACGCAAAATTCTTTGAAGTCTTTGGGCGGACTATTTTGTGGACGGTTATCAACGTTACCTTCCACGTAGGCGGCGGCATGGGACTGGCCCTGCTCCTACACCGCCCCATGAAAATGCAAGGCGTGTATCGCACTTTCCTAATCTTCCCATGGGCCATCCCCACCACCATAGCCGCCATGGCACTGCGCAACGAATTCGACAGCCGCTACGGACTCTTCAACATCCTGCTCACGGACCTGAACCTGTGGCTGGCAAACATCAGTCATGGGACAGTAAACATCCCACTACTGGGAGACGCGTTTACCTGGCTGGCCGCCCACATCGGTCCAGTGAGTTGGAAACAGGACGCGTTCTGGGCATTCATGTCCATCCTCATTTCCAATATCTGGCTCGGCATCCCGTTCATGTCCGTTATCATCCTGGGTGGACTGCAAAGCATCTCCCAGGAATATTACGAAGCCGCCGAGATTGACGGTGCGACAAAATTCCAGCAATTCCGTAACATAACTTTGCCGCTCCTGCGCCCCGTGTTGACCCCCGCCATCATTCTCGGAGTGGTGTGGACCTTCAACAAATTTGATGTGATCTACCTCATCACACAGGGCGGCCCACAGGAAAAAACTGACATCCTGGTCTCTTCCATGTACAAGGCCGCTTTCCAATTTTACCGTTATGGGTTTACCGCCATGTTCGCGCTGGTGATCTTCGTTATCCTGTTGATCTTCACACTTATCTACCTGCGCACATCTGGCGGACTAAAATCCGCCACCGAGTAACGAGGAGCCAACATGAACACAGTAACCACTCCCAAGCCTGTTTCTCCCATTCGCAGAATCCTGCGCCGGTTCTTTGTCGGCGGTCGCAAAGACAGCCCCTTCAAGACCCTTATCATCCACATCACGCTGATCATTGCCTCGATCATCGCGGTCTACCCTGTCCTGCGCGTGGTGACCATATCCCTGCGCCCCAACGACACCCTGCTCACCACTGACCTGCGGATCATCCCCGAAAACGCCACCCTCGACAATTACAAGGAAGTACTCTTCGGCGCGCCCGAGAAAAACCGCCAGTCTGACTTCTTTCTCTGGCTGTGGAACTCCCTCTCGGTTGTATCGGTCACATCCGTTATTAGCATGATTCTGGCGGCAGTCAGCGCCTACGCGTTTTCGCGATTCAAATTTCCAGGCCGCGCCGCGGGATTGGTCTTCCTGCTCACCACCCAAATGATTCCCGCGGGCATGTTGCTATTGCCACTCTTCATCATGCTGGCACAACTCAAAATGATCAATACCGCCCTCGGCCTCATCATTGCCTACTCGGTTAGTTCCGTCCCACTCACCATCTGGACACTCAAAGGCTACTACGATACCATCCCCGTAGACTTGGAAGAAGCCGCCCTTATCGATGGCGCCAATCGCTTCACGGTCTTCACCAAGATCATCCTGCCACTGTCCACGCCCGCGCTTGCCATCGCCTTTCTCTTCTCCTTCATGGGCGGCTGGAGTGAATACCTCGTGGCGCGCGTCGTCCTCCAAAGAAACGACATGTTCACCTGGCCGCTCGGCATCTTCACCTTCGCCCAGCAATTCACTGTCTCGTGGGGGCAATTTTCCGCCGCCTCGGTGCTCATCGCCATCCCTGTCATGGCGCTCTTCCTCTACTCATCCAAATGGCTTATCTCTGGCCTGACGCTCGGAAGCGTCAAAGGCTAGGACGCCGAAACGCCTCGGGGCGGTCCATGCGACCGCCCTTTTTTTATACGGATTAATAAACATGCGTAACAAACTGACCATCCTCCTGCTCCTCGCTTCTTTCCTGACCTCCTGCCTGCCTGCCGTTTCGACAGAGATTTCCCCCGCCTTGGGCTGGTGGAACGACGCGGTCTTCTACGAAATTTTCGTCCGCAGTTTCTACGACAGCAACGGCGACGGCATCGGCGACTTCAACGGCATCACCGCAAAATTGGACTACCTCAACGACGGCGACCCCGCCACAACCGACGATCTAGGCGTGACAGGCATCTGGCTCATGCCCATCTTTCCCTCCCCCTCCTATCACGGTTACGATGTGACCGATTACTACGGCGTCAATCCGCAATATGGGACGATGGAAGATTTTGAAAACCTGCTTAGCGAAGCCCACCAACGCGGCATCCGAATCATAATAGACCTAGTCATCAACCACACTTCCGATCAGCATCCCTGGTTCAAGGAAGCCAAAAGGGACAAGAACTCAGAATACCGCGATTGGTACATTTGGAGCGAAACCGACCAGGGCTACAAAGGCCCGTGGGACCAGCGTGTTTGGCATTCGTCCACAACGGGCTTCTATTACGGCATCTTCACATCCAACATGCCAGACCTGAACTACAACAACCCCAAAGTGACCAAGGAGATGAACAAGATTGTCGCCTTCTGGCTCAAAGATGTGGGCGTGGATGGATTCCGCCTCGACGCCGCCAAACATCTCATCGAGGATGGCGCGACCCAGCAAAACACCGACGCCACACATGAATGGTTCGCTCAATTCCGCCCCACGTATAAGGAGGCCAACCCTCAAGCGATGACAGTTGGTGAATTCTTTGGAGACACGTACAATACGCTGGCAGAGTACACCAGCGGTGATCAATTGGATTTGGCGTTCAATTTCAATCTGGCCGAGGGCTTCATCAGTTCCGCCAACCGCGGACAAGCCGCCTACACTGTGGACGCGCTCAAGTACAGTCTCAAGGCCATGCCGAACGCACAATTTTCCCCGTTCATCACGAACCACGATCAGGACCGCTCCATGTCCCAGCTATACGGTGAAATGGAAAAAGCCAAAATCGCGGTCGCGCTTCTGCTCACGTCACCCGGCGTGCCATTCATCTACTACGGTGAGGAGATTGGCATGGTCGGCAAAAAACCCGACGAGAATATCCGCCGTCCGATGCAATGGTCAGCGGAGGAAAATGCCGGGTTTAGCGGAGGCAAGCCCTGGCGTCAGCCCGATGCGGGCTATGTCGAAGTAAACGTGGCCGCGCAGGCGGACGATCCCGATTCCTTATTATCGCTCTACCGCACTCTGATTCGAATCCGGAACGAACATCCTGCCCTACGAACAGGGAGCGCCGCCTTTCCTGCAACAGGTAGATCATCCGTCTTTGCATCTCTGCGCATGACGGACAGCGAGACCATCCTTGTGCTGATCAACTTGAGCGACGAAGTTATCAATGATTATCAGTTGGATTTGCAGGAACTTTCAGGAAACGCTCTGTTGCCGCTGATGGGCGTGGGCGCGGATGAACTGCCCCTTTCTGCCAAACCTGTGGAAGAACTTGCGCCCTTCTCTGTTCATATCTTCCAAATAAAGTAAGAAGCGGTTTTCGCCTCTTGACTGTTCTGGGGCGCATTAAATTTTAGGTTGACAAAACGCCAAGGGTGGCTATAATGGAATTAGTTTGTTGCCCCAACATACTAATTCCATGGACAAAACCACAGCTGACCAGGCATTTGTTCGCGAGAGCAACCTTTCGTCTGTGCTACGTTTAATCCATACACAGTCGCCAATCTCGCGCGCACAACTGGCTGTGTTGACGGGACTAAACAAATCCACTGTGTCCAGTCTTGTGGATGATCTGCTTGAACGAGGCCTGATACATGAGACGGGCATCAATTCCACCGGGGCGGGTCGCCCTGCCACCCTCCTGGAAATCAACCCATCCGCGGGATACGTTATTGGTGTCGAACTCGGCGTGGATTTTGTCTCTGTGGGTATCGCGGATTTTCTTGGACATCTCATCTGGCGCTGCAAGGAGGATGCCGACCCGATGCAGGGACAGGATATCATGCTCGAACAAACCCTGCGGATCGTTAAGGAAGCGATGACCGCGGGTAGGAAGAAGGGCTATCATTTTTTAGGGCTTGGCCTTGCAACACCCGGGACAGTGGACTTGAAGGAAGGGGTACTAATCTTTGCCCCCAATTTACATTGGAAGAACGTCTCGTTTCGAAAGATATTTTCCGAACGCACCAAACTGAAAGTCATTATTGAAAACGACGCCAATGCCGCCGCCCTCGGCGAGCACCTATTTGGGATTGCGCGTCTCACGCGCGACTTCATCTTTGTGTTCGCAGGTGTGGGTATTGGCGGGGGATTGTTCCTAGATGGAAAACTGTACCGCGGCAAGAACGGATATGCGGGCGAGATCGGTCACTCCCCCATCATGGCCGACCAATCTCAAACGGTCTGTCATTGCGGCAACCGCGGTTGCTGGGAAACGTTTGCAAACCAATACTCGATCGTCCAGCGCGTACAGGCGCGGCTGGAAGTGAAACGCAATAGTATTCTTCCAAAGCTCATGGCAGAGCAGCGCGTTCCGCTTTCCATTGGATTGATCAAACAAGCCGCTGACACCGGTGATCAGGAGGCCATTGACTCGTTCACAGAAGCGGGCCGCGCCATCGGCCAGGGATTTGCAGGCCTGATCAACATCTTCAACCCTGACAAGATCATCCTGGGCGGACCATTGAGTCTGGCAGGAGACTATCTCCTGCCTGCCATCCGCGAAGTGATCCCTGCCCACACATTACCAGAAATTGACCAACAGGCAGAGGTGGTGCTGTCCTCATTTGGACCGGACGCCAGCCTGATTGGTGCAATTGCCATCGTAGTAGACAACGTGCTGTCCAATCCAACCCAGGTTGAAAGGAGGTGATTTGATTTCAAAGTACGATCCCAACAATTCGTTAATTCGTTCCATTGGTAGTTTCAACATCTAATCAAGGAGAGAAGGATGAATAAAAAGTTGTTCGTATTGTTGAGCGTGCTGGTGGTTGTATCCATGGCGCTCTCAGCCTGTGGCCCCAAAGGCGGCAACCAGGTGGAAGTCTTTTCGTGGTGGACTGGTGGCGGTGAAGCCGCTGGCCTCGAAGCCATGATCAAAGTGTTCGCAGCTGAGTACCCCGACATTGAGTTTGTCAACGCGGCCGTTGCCGGTGGCGCTGGCACCAATGCGCGCG
>JAYRVQ010000240.1:0-5956 GCA_041918465.1 Anaerolineales bacterium | reverse complement strand
CGCAGCGCTGATGAACGAACATTTCATCTGCATCAAAGTGGACCGCGAGGAACGTCCCGACCTGGACGGAATCTACATGCAGGCCGTGATGGCGCTCACGGGTAGCGGCGGCTGGCCCATGTCGGTCTTTCTGACACCGGGCCTGCGTCCATTTTACGGAGGCACCTACTTCCCCCCCACGCCGCGTGGCAACCTGCCCGCCTTCCGCGATGTACTCACCTCGATTGCCGAGGCCTGGAAACGGCGCCGCGACGAGATAGACCGCGTCGGCGAACAACTCATCCAGCAGATGCAGTCCCAGTCCGCGGCGCGCCCGGGCGCGGATTTCACGTCCGAGCATCTCGCGCTGGCTGAAAAGAATCTCATCGAGTCTTACGACTGGGGCTACGGCGGCTGGGGCGCGGCGCCCAAATTCCCCCAACCCATGACGATTGAATTTCTGCTCGCCCACACTGCCCTCCCGAAAGAACATCGGGACGATGTGAGCGGAGCGAGCGATGGTCGAGTAGGCGGCGTTCTTCCGCCGTATCGAGACCACGGGAGCGCAGTCGAAGGGCCGGGGATCAAGGCCTCCCTCCACGCCCTGCACGCCATGGCGCGCGGCGGCATGTACGATGTGGTCGGCGGCGGATTCTCGCGTTACAGCACGGATAACTTCTGGCGCGTCCCCCATTTTGAAAAAATGCTCTACGACAACGCGCAACTCGTCCGCGCCTATTTGCACGCGTATCAGGTCACAGGCGATCCATCCTTCCGCCGCGTCGTGGAAGAGACCCTCGCCTTCGTCGCCCGCGAGATGACCCATCCCGAGGGCGGATTTTATTCTTCATTGGATGCCGACTCCGAGGGCGTGGAGGGAAAATTCTACGTCTGGACAAAAGGGGAGATTAGAGAACAGTTATTAGAGAATAGTGATTTCTTCGAAGCCGCGTATGGGATCACCGAAAAAGGGAATTGGGAAGGGAAGACAATTCTTCAGCGCGCACTGGACGACGCCTCCCTCGCGGCTCGCTTCAACCTGACCGAGGCGGCTGTCTCCGCGAAACTGGCCGAGTGTCACGAAAAACTCCTCGCGGCGCGCTCGAAACGCGTCCGCCCTGGTACGGACGACAAGATCCTCACCGCCTGGAACGGTCTCATGCTGGCCGCGGTGGCCGAGGCCGCGCGGGTTTTGGGCGTGAACGAAACATTCTTGGGCAAACACATAGGTTCGCCCCAACACACAGATTCACCCCAACGATATTACAAACTGGCTACGCGCAACGCCGAATTCCTACTCGCCCACCTACGGACAGATGGAAAACTCCGCCGCTCGTGGCGGGACGGGAAAACCACCAGCGAGGTCTTCCTCGAAGATTACGCGGCGCTCATCATCGGCCTGCTGGAACTGTACCAGACCGATTTCAATAACAAGTGGTTCACGTCTGCACTGGAACTGGCAGAGAAAATGATCCAACGATTCGGCGACTCAACCGCTGGCGGATTCTTCGATACGCCTGCGGATGGAGAGTCTCTGCTGATGCGGCCAAAGGATATACAGGATAACGCCACTCCCTCCGGCAACGCGCTCGCGACGGAAGCCCTGCTTAAACTCGCGGCACTGACAGGGCGCGGCGATTTCCGCGATGCGGCCGAGTCCGCGCTTCGGCAGGTATCTGAGTTGGCTGTCCGCTACCCGACCGCGTTTGGGAGATGGCTCTCTGCGGCAGAGTATGCGAATGCAAATGTGAAGCAGGTGGCGATCATCGTCAGCAGGGATGGGCAGGATTCGGCGCGGGAGTTGGTGGACGCGCTTCGGGCAGGATACAGGCCAAACGTTGTGGTTGCCGCGGCTTTTTATCCACCCAAAGAGGACTCGCCTGAATTGTTGCAAGACCGTCCGCTTGTAAATGGAAAGTCCGCCGCGTACGTCTGCGAGGGATTCGTCTGCAAACAGCCGGTTACCACTGCGGAGGAATTGCGGGCACTACTCGAATAGTCTGCTCACTGAAGATACTGCCCGAACACGCCTTCCAATTGCTCCTGTGTCACAAATCCAACCCATTTTTGTAGAACGTTTCCGTTTGCATCCAGCAGATAAAGTTCGGGCTGGTAACGGAAACCGAGCGCGCGTTGGAAATCCAAAGTTTGAGGATCGTCGGCATCCAGATACGAGAATTTGACTTTGCCAAAATATTTCGCTTCAAGCCCATGAACCATGGGCGCCATAGAACGGCAGGTGCCTCAGGTGAAGCGAAAAAACTCGACGAGTTGCAACTGTCCTGCCGCGAGACTGACTGTGGACGGATTTGTCGCTTCGAGACTTGGTCCGCGGGACGTTGCAACGGGAAGCGCGGCTTCAGTGGGGACAAGCGTCGCTTCAAGCTGGGCGGGGAGGCTGGTCGCCGCGAGAGTTGCCGTTGGCACACTGACGGTCGGCGTGGGGGAAGCGGTAATCGCTGGCACGCAGGCCGAGATCAATAAAACGGCGAGCAGGCCGAAGGTCAAGAGTGTGAGGCGATGGGTTTTCATCAGTTCTCCTTGTTTTGCATACTCTGACAGTGCGTACGCACATCTAATTACCCCTCAATCAATCCAATTATAAAGGGAGGAATTTCGTCACTTTGACGGTTGTGAAATCCTACGCTATACTTTGTTTAGTTCAATAGTTAGGTAGTTCGGTAGTTACGTAGTCCCGCCGAACTACGTAACTATGTAACTACAAAACTACGTAACCGATAAAAGGAGTCACTATGGCCTTCAAATTAACCTACGCCACCATGTTCAATCCGCCTGAAGAACTGCACAAGGGCTTCGATAAGGCTGTTGCAACCCTCAAGCAGAATTTGGGCAAAGAATATGGAATGTTCATTGACGGCAAGGAAGTGTTTGCCGATGAGAAATTCGAAGTCCGTTCGCCCATCAATACCGATTGGGTGCTGGGCGTCATGCAAAAAGGCAACGCCACGCACGCGCACATGGCGATCAACGCCGCCCGCCGCGCTGCTCCCGCCTGGGGACGCACGCCGTGGGAGAAGCGCGTCAAACTCGTCCGCAAGGCGGCTGGACTGATCGAGAAGCGCATCTATGAACTGGGCGCGGCCATGGCGATGAACGTGGGCAAGAACCGCATGGAATCGCTGGGTGATGTGCAGGAGACCGCCGACCTGATGTCCTATTCCGCGCTGATGATGGAGCAGAACAAGGGCTTCATCAAGCCGATGGGCAAGGATCCGCTGGTGGGCTACGACGCCACAAATACTTCGGTGCTGAAACCGTACGGCGTGTGGCTGATCATCAGCCCGTTCAACTTCCCCTTCGCGTTGACGGGCGGCCCGACCGGCGCGGCGCTGACGGCTGGTAACACGGTTGTCATCAAACCCGCAACGGATACCGCCTGGATCGTGCGCCTGTACGCGGAATGCCTGCGCGACGCGGGCTTCCCGGATGGCGTGGTCAACTTTGTCACCGGCCCCGGCTCCACGCTCGGACAGGCTCTCGTTGACAGTCCCGAATTCGATGGCGCGACCTTCACCGGCTCGTTCGATGTGGGCATGAAGCTCTTCCGCGATTTCGCCAACCGCAATTACGTCCGCCCGATCGTGCTGGAACTGGGCGGCAAAAATCCTGCCATCGTTTCACGTAACGCCAATCTGGATGACGCCGCGACGGGCATCGTCCGCTCGGCCTTTGGCCTGCAGGGACAGAAATGCTCCGCCGCCTCGCGCGTGATCGTGGAGGCTCCTGTTTACGATGAGTTGGTCACCAAACTGAAAGCCATCACCGACAAACTGGTTATCGGTGACCCGACCGAGCGCACCACCTACAACGGCCCGGTCATCAACAAATCCTCCTACAACGATTTCAAAGCGTTCAACGAGGAAATCTCGCAGGCAGGCGGAAAATTCCTGGCTGGCGGCCACGTGAAGACTGGCGGCATGTTCGACAAGGGCTACTTCTGCGAACCGACCTTCGTAGTTGACCTACCGTTCAGTCATCGCCTGTGGCAGTATGAAATGTTCCTGCCCATCACCACCATCGGCAAAGTGGACAGTCTCGACGAGGCCATGAAGATCGCCAACAGCGTCAACTACGGCCTGACCGCGGGCTTCTACGGTTCGCCTGCCGAAACCAAGTGGTTCTTCGATAACATCGAAGCCGGCGTGACGTACGCCAACCGTCCACAGGGCGCGACGACGGGCGCATGGCCTGGCTTCCAACCCTTCGGCGGCTGGAAAGGCTCCGGCGCGAGCGGCAAGAACGGCGGCGGTTACTACTACGTGCAACTCTACATGCACGAGCAGATCCAGACGCTGGTGAAGCCCGCGCCTGCGAAGAAAATTGCCAAGAAGACGGTGAAAAAGGCGGTCAAGAAAGTCACCACGAAAAAGACGGCGAAGAAAGCCACACGTCGCTAATAGGGCAATCGGTAGAGCGAGATAATATCTCGCTCTACCTTTCCCCATGAAAGATTTCATCGCCCGCGTTGGAACTTTTTTCTTTATGATGGGCATCGGGCTTTTCATGCTCTTCATCGCGTCGGACGCCAGCACCGCCTTTTCAGACAAACCCACAAACTACACACTTCTTTGCGCCGCTGTGACGCTGTTTATGGTTGGCTTTCTCTTCCGCCGAACGGCCACTCCCCCCGAAGCCGCCGACCGATTCCGGTCCATTCGTAGGATTCAGGAACGCCGCGAAGCCGCCAGGAAAGATAAAAACAAAGACCAGCAGGAAAAGAAATGAACACGACCAAACTGATCCCACTTTCCGAAGCCATTTCCAACTACGTAAAGGATGGCGACACCGTCTATGCGGCGGGATTCACACATCTGATCCCATTCGCGGCGGGACATGAGATCATCCGTCAGCGAAAAAAGAACCTCACCCTCGCCCGCGCCACGCCCGACTTGATCTACGACCAGATGGTGGCGGCGGGATCCGCGAAGAAGGTCGTCTTCTCTTATATGGGAAATCCCGGCGTGGGCAGTTTGCGTCTCGTGCGCGCCGCGCTTGAAAAGGGCGAATTGGAATGGGAGGAATATTCCCACTTCGGGATGATCACCCGCCTGCAAGCCGGCGCGTCGGGACTGCCCTTCCTGCCCATGAAGCAGACGGGCGCATCGGACCTTGAGGCGGCCAACCCGTCCATCAAGCGGATTCCCGACCCGTACGGCGGCCCCGACCTGATCGCCGTCCCTGCGCTCAACCCAGACGTAGCCATCGTCCACGTGCAACGCGCGGACGCGAACGGGAACGCGCATCTGTGGGGCATCATCGGCGAGCAAAAGGAAGCGGCCTTCGCGGCGAAGAAAGTCATCCTGACCGCGGAGGAGATCGTGGACGAGTCCGTTATCAGGTCCGACCCGAACCGGACGATGATCCCCGGCATCATCGTCAGCGCGGTGTGTCACGTCCCGTTTGCCTGTCATCCCTCCTATGCGCAGGGATATTACGACCGCGACAATGAGCTCTATCTCGGCTGGGACAAGATCAGCGAGTCACCCGAAGCGACGAAGCAATATCTCAACGAGTGGGTCTACGGCGTGAAGGACCGCGCCGAATACTGGCAAAAACTCGGCGCGCAGGAGCGGCTGAAGGTGAAGCCGCAGATGAGCGAGCCGATCAATTATGGGAGGTATTAGTTGCCATAACAACCAACTGCTGGTTAAATCATGTTGGGCGGCTCTTAAGTGCAATTTTTAGTGAGCAAAACGAAACATTATGAGTGAGACAAAACAGGTAATCCTACAGAAATACGGGGTGTCACCGAATGAGTTGATTCGGAAGGGGATGGAAGCCGAAGTCTATGCCATCGGCACTGATGCTGTGCTAAAACTGTACATCGGCACAACTAATTTTACGTATCTATCCACCCTGCAAAATTTTTACGCCTCGCTCAGTCAGTTTGCTCTATCATATTCTTTACCGTATATCCAATCGGTTGCTGCGGAAGGTGATATTTATATCAGTATCG
>JAYRVQ010000239.1:0-2068 GCA_041918465.1 Anaerolineales bacterium | reverse complement strand
TTTACGTCCGCAAATTGGGACACGAGACTCACAACCCCGTGGTGGACGCGTTGGCCTACGACCATCGTAATGACATCTTCTCGGCGGCCGCGGCTTCGGTGGGTATCTTTTTCGGTCAGCGCGGACTCCCGTGGCTGGATCCGCTCGCTGGCGCGTTTGTTGCCCTTCTGATTCTGCGGACGGGCGTCTACATCCTGCGCGAATCCTCCGTCGAACTGATGGACGCGGTGCCAAGCCGCGACATCGCCGAGCAGGTCGCGACTCAATTACATGGCGTGGATGGAGTCATCCAACTCGAGGAGATTCAAGCGCATCGCTTCGGACCTCATGTGGTCGTTAACCTGACCATCGGCATTGACGGTTTCCTGACCGTCACTGAGGGCGACACCATTGCCACACACGTGGAAAAGTTGATCTGCGAAACCCTGCCAAACGTTCTGCGCGTCCACGTCCACTACCACCCCGCGGACAAGGCGCACGCAGAGATGACGATTGACGAAATCCTAGAAGAGGGGCGGAACCATTTGTCCCCGTATCAGCCTGAATACTACGATTAATCTATAACGGCATCCACCAATGCGGGCACATCCGCGTTGGATTCATTTAATCCCAGCCACGCCAAAAATTCAGTATTCCCCTTCGGTCCTAGCAACGGACTGCGAATGAGTCCGTGCAATCCCCAGCCATCCTCTTGCGCGAAATTCAGCACATCCAGCAAAACCTGGCGATGGATTTCGGGATCACGGATCACCCCCTCGCCGCGTGCTACATCTTTTTTGCCCGCCTCGAATTGGGGTTTGATGAGGGCGATCACACCCCCCTCGCCCCTTCGGGGCACTCCCCCCATTTTCTCCGAAAATGGGGGGAGATGGAGGGGGGTAAACCACGTCTTCACCACTGGCAACAATACTTTCAACGAAATAAACGAAGCATCAATCGTCACTAGATCAATCTTCTCTGGCAACGATTCCACAAAGCGCGCGTTCGTCTCCTCCATCACCACCACGCGGGGATCAGTGCGCATCTTCCAATGCAGGATTCCCTTGCCAACGTCAATCGCGTAGACTTTGGCCGCGCCGCGCTGGAGCAGGCAATCGGTGAAGCCGCCCGTGGACGCGCCCACGTCCGCGCAGACGAGTCCGCGCACGTTGAGTGCCAGCGCTTCCAACGCCGCGTCCAACTTCTCGCCGCCGCGCGAGACGAAGCGCGGGCCCGCGTCCACCGTCAGGATGGAATCGGTTGAGACGCTCGCGCCAGGCTTGAGCGCGGTCTGACCGTTGACGCGCACCTGTCCCGCCATGATGAGCGCCTGGGCTTTCGTCCGCGATTCGGCCAGTCCGCGTTCGGTCAACAAAACATCCAATCGAGTCTTCGGCATGGAGATATTTTAAGCGATATTCGATAATTCGATATTCGAATATCGAGTATCGAATTTCGAGTATCATTGGCCCATGCTCCTCGCCCTGTTCAAAACCATGCGCCCACGCCAGTGGACGAAGAACGCCTTCGTGTTTTTCGCCCTGGTGTTTGACAAGCAATTGCTCAACTTCGTGCCGCTCGCGCGGACGGTTGCGGGGTTCTTTCTTTTCTGCCTGATCTCGAGCGCGGTCTATATCTTCAACGACCTCGCCGACATCGAAGCCGACCGCCAGCATCCCGAAAAGAAACACCGCCCGCTTCCATCGGGGCAACTCTCGCAGGGCGTGGCGTGGACGGCGGGGATTCTTCTGGTGGCGCTCACGCTTCCGCTCGGATGGCTTCTCTCGCCATTCTTCGCGGGCGTGCTGGCGTTTTATTTCCTCATCAACCTGGCGTATTCGCGCTGGCTCAAACACGTCCCGATTTTGGACGTGATGATCCTCGCGGCGGGATTCGTGTTGCGCGTCCACGCGGGCACCACCCTCATCATGGTGGAACGCTTCTCGCCGTGGCTGTACGTGGTGACGACTCTCGGCGCGCTCTATCTCGGTTTTGGCAAACGCCGCGCCGAACTCGCCCTCCTCGCGCACGGCGCAGGTTCGCATCGCAAAGTGCTCGAAGGCTACACCCTTCCGCTCCTCGACCAATA
>JAYRVQ010000238.1:0-2550 GCA_041918465.1 Anaerolineales bacterium | reverse complement strand
GCGAGATCGTCAGCCGCATCTACGAGGAGGCCTTCGATCACGTGGACGCGCCGATCATCCGCGTGGCGCAAAAAGAAGTCCCGCTTCCGTACAACCGCACGCTCGAACAGGCCGCGCTCCCACAAGTCGCGGACATCGTCAGCGCGGCGAAGGAGGTTTTGAAGTAATGGCCGAAACCATCAACATGCCCAAACTCGGCTTCGACATGGCCGAGGGCTTGCTCGTCCGCTGGGTCAAACAAGTGGGCGAGACCATCAACAAAGGCGACGTGCTCGCCGAGATCGAAACCGACAAAGCCACCGTCGAAGTGGAGTCGTCCGCGAGCGGCGTTGTGCTTTCGCATATCGTTGATCAGGGGACGATGGTTCCCGTCAACGCGCCGATTGCGGTGGTGGGACAGGCCGGTGAAAAAGTAGATGTTAAGACCGACGACGGAGGACAGAAGACCGCGGCCAAAGTTCCCGCGACAACTTCGCCTCAGACTCCGCCCGTTGTGGCTCCTGTTGCTCAAGCCGTTTCCTCCCTCGCGGCTGGACCTGTGAAAGCCAGTCCGCTCGCAAAGAAGATCGCCAAGGATAACAATGTCAATCTCGCTGGTCTGCAGGGCACCGGTCCCGGCGGACGTGTGGTTCGTAAGGATGTTGAAGCGGCGTTGGCAGGTGGACAGTTGACAGTTGGTAGTGGACAGCGCCCCCAACCGTCAACCACCAACTACCAACCGACCGTTGAAGACAAAATTGTCGCGACCACCAAACTCCGCCAAGCCATCGGTCGTCGCCTAGTCGAGTCGAAGACAACCATCCCGCACTTCTACGTGACTCGTGAATACAAGATGGACGCGTTGATGGACATCCGCAAGCAGGCCAACGCGTACATCCCTGACAATGAAAAACTCTCTGTCAACGACTTCATCGTCAAAGCCGCCGCGTTGACGCTGCGTCAGTTCCCCAACTTGAACGCGACCATCAAGGGCAACGAGATCATCCAGTTCGGACACGTCAACATTGGCGTGGCGGTGACTGTCCCTGGCGGGCTGATGACCGTTGTCGTCAAAGACGCGGATGTCAAATCGCTGCGGCAAATTTCGGGGGAGGTCAAGGCCATGGCTGGCCGCGCCCGCGAGGGGAAGGTCAAGCCCGAGGATGTGGACGGCTCCACATTCTCCACGTCGAATCTTGGCATGTACGATGTCGAGGAATTCATCGCCATTGTCAACCCGCCCGAGGCCGCGATTTTAGCGATTGGCTCCGCGATGGAGAAGGCAGTTGTCGAGGCTGGTCAGATCAAGGTCGGCTGGCGGATGAAAGCGACGATTTCGGTAGATCATCGAATAAGCGATGGCGCCGAAGCCGCACAGTTCATGCAAAAGCTGGCGGAGTTTTTGGAAAGCCCCGTCAGGATGTTGGTATAGGAAACAAATCCCCGGACCCGCAGGCCCAGGGATTATTTTTCACGGCGCGCATGGGTCTGGCCGAATCACCGGCGCGAGCACGCCATTGATCGCTCCATCCTGCATGAGCGCATTGAAGAAATCGGGCTGTTCGGTCAGATCCCACGTCCAGAAGATCCAGCCGTCGAAACCATACTTGCACGATTCGACCTGCCAATCCACAAATGACTGCGCCGCCGTAAAGATGGAATGAAAACGGCTGATCTCTCCGCCGAACTCACCCATGATGATGGGCTTTTCCTGCATGTCATTCATCCCAAAGTTCTCAACATGCTGTTTCAGGTTCAATTCAAATCCCGGATACGCGTGCACGTCTATAAAATCCATTGTGGACTGCCAGATGGCCGGGGCGCTGACCACCACACGCGGATCGCCAATCCGGGCGGGGTTGGGTCCGTGCGGAACGAAGAAGCCCACGCTGACCAGCGCGGTCGGGTCCACCTCGAGGATTGTGGCGCGGATCGAGTCCAGCCAGAAAATGTTGTTCTCCTCCAGCATTCTCTGCTTATCGTCTGCGCTTGCCATATCGTAAGATTTTCCATTTGCTGTTGTGACCATGCCCGAAGTGAAGGAAAGAGGCGGCTGGTCTGAATCGTAGAACATTTCATTTCGCAACTGATATGAGAAAATGTATTCCGTCGGCGCGCCGCGGCGGAGCAACTCTTTGGCGAAGTCCTGAAAAAAGGCTTTGTTTGCTCTTAACCCCGCGGGCGGCAGGAAATTAGCATTCATCAGCGCAAACGTGGAACAACAATCTGCGCTCAGAAGGTCTCCGTATTTTCCTCCGGGGATCCAGTCCTGTGTGAACATGACGTAGATTTGATTCTGTTCGGATTGATTCAGGAGATCGACAACGTTGTCAATATAAGCGGACGAGAATCCGCCGTCAATCGTGCCCATCGTGTCGGGACTCAGAAATACGCGGATAACGTTGTACCCGTCCGCGTGCATTTTTTCTAAATCGGCGTCAACCTTTGCAGAATTGTATTTGTCGGGATCGAACAGAGAGTGTCCGAATGTGGGCGACCCGTCCATTTTGGTTTGTGGACCGAGACGGATATAGTTCATACCGCGCGGGACGAATTTTTCTCCAGTCTGGT
>JAYRVQ010000237.1:0-7253 GCA_041918465.1 Anaerolineales bacterium | reverse complement strand
GTCAAACCGATGATGTACTTCCCGGGCCATTTGCTCACAAGGACTCCTCAATGGATACTATACCTCTATTTTACTTGAAAATGTACGAACATTTGCCGCGTAAAAGTTGCTTCTTCCGGTTGACTTTCACTTCCTGAGCGGGTATGATAACCCTGCCTCAGGCTGGTCGGGCGATCGCGATCCTGTGTTTACGGGATCGAGGAAAGTCCGCACTCCACAGAGCACGGCGTCGGATAGCACCCGGGGCGGGGAGACTTCGTTTGGAGTCAACCTGCCGGATGAGGGCCACAGAAACAAACTGCGCACCCACCCTTCGGGGCAGGGACGTGAAGGTGAAAAGGTGGTGTAAGAGACCACCGGCGCCCGCCGTAATGCGGGCGGCCAGGTAACCCCCGCCGGGAGCAAGGCCAAGCAGGGACGATACCGTCTGCGGACGGGAGGAGGCGGCTCGTCTCCTTATGTGCCCCTCCTAGAGGGAGGGTGCCAGTCCCGGGTAGGTCGCTTGAGCGGCGCGGCGACGCGCCGCCTAGAGAGATGATCGCACAGGCGCAGGGTGCGGGTGCAAACCCAATTCCCTCGCTGGACAGAATGCGGCTTACAGACTGGCCGAGGCAACCAGTAGCGCAAGAGCAACTCTTGCGCTACGTTGTTATAATTTATCCATGCGAAAAATCTTTATCCTGACCCTGCCTCTGTTGCTTATCCTGGCCTGCAACCTGCCAACGGATCCGCCTCCCACGCTGACCATCGAGACTCTGCGCGCGCAGGCTTCTGCGATTCCCTCCTCCACGCCTCAACCCGACCTTCAGCCTGCCACCGCGACCTCAACCGCTTTCCCCGCTGAAAGTCCGACTGGCAAAATAGTCTACACCTGCCAGGTGACAGGGAATCAACTCTGCCTCATCAACGCGGATGGGACGGGTTTCCGCCAACTGACCAGCGATCCCGTCCGACACTGGTACGCGTCCCTCGCGCCGGATGGAAGTAGCGTGGTCTACAGCGCATACGTTGCAGACAACGTCTTCGAGATTTTCGAAATGGATCTGACAAGTGGAGTCGGCAAACAATTGACGGATAACCTAGGCGTTTTGATTGCGCCTGAAATTTCCCCCGACGGCCAATCCATCACATTCACGCGCGGAGATGCCAACGGCGCCTCGCAAATCTGGGTCATGGATAGAAACGGAGCGAATCCACAAAAAATCCACGGGCAGGGCTGGGACCCAACGTGGTCGCCTGATGGGACGCAAATCCTGTTCGCGTCGAATATGGAAGGTTCCAACCAATTGTTCGTCGTGAACCGCAACGGTTCGAACGCGCGTCGCGTCACCGATTTCGATGCCCTGCGCGGCCGCTCAGACTGGTCTCCCGATGGCGCGTGGATGGTCACATACAACGGCCCAGCCTGGAACCGCGAGGTATTCATCTTCCGCCCTGATTTTTCGGATTTGCGTCAATTGACTCCCGCGGGCGGGAATAGTCAAGGACCGAGTTTTTCCCCCGATGGGAAGTGGGTGACCTTCACTTCATATTTCGATCATTATGGTGACGATCTGGGTTGCGAGATTTACATCATTCGCGTGGACGGGACAGACTTGCGCCGCCTGACGGATAACGCCTACTGTGATTACCAGCCGCGCTGGGGACCATAGGACAAAATTCACTGCCCTGAGCGGAGAGACGAGCATAGCGAGGAGCGCAGTTGAAGGGCAGTGTAACTAAAACCCTTGATACACAAAAGTGACCAGTCCAGCCTGCGGACCGAGGAACAGGATCAATAACCAGAGCGCCGCGGCCAAACCCCAGGCCTGCGCACGGGGACTCCACTTGAGGAAGAACGACTCGCTGGCATGACGGCTTTCCTGCCAGTCCAGCCAGAGGGTGAGTGCTGTGGCCGCCACAAGGTCGGGCGCCGGTATGAAGGAAGTGACCTGCGCAGTGAACGCGAACAGTCCCGCGAAATATTCCAGCGCGGCGCGCAGGCTGGAAGCCGCGAAGGGAATCCACGCCAGGGTGGTGAGGGTGAACACGATTAATATGGAAAGCGCGTTTCGGAGCGGGTTGGATGAACCGGGCTTTTTCGATTTCAGCAATTGCTCGCTCACAAGATATAGACCATGCAATCCGCCCCAAACCAGCATGGCGGCGTGCGCGCCGTGCCAAAATCCGCTGGCCAGCATGGTGAGGAGTGGCGGCAGGATGACAGTCAGTTTTTGCGGCCAGCGTCTCTGCATCAGCCAGCGGCGAGCGGGGAAGAAAATATAGTCGCGCAACCAGAACGACAGGCTGATGTGCCAGCGCGTCCAGAAATCGCTCAATGAGTTGGAGAAGAAGGGCTGGCGGAAATTGGGGCTGAGTTCGATACCCATCAGTGCGCTGAGTCCGCGCACGATGGAAGTGTAGCCCGCGAAATCATTGTACAGGCCAAAGGTGAAGACCAACAGCCAGATCACTTTTTCCAGCGAGGAAAAAGCGGCAGGCTCGGAAAAAATATTCAGCGGAAGGAAGGATGTCAGCCGGTCGGCGATGATGACTTTGCGGAGGATGCCGATGAGGATGAGTCCGAGGCCGCGGGCGATGGCAGTCCCGTCGACGCGGCGGACAGCCTGAAGTCCGGAAAGGAAGCGGGCGGGGCGTTCGATGGGGCCAGCCAGCATCTTCGGAAAAAAACTCAGGTAGAGGGCAAAGTCCGGGAAATTGTCCGCCGAGTCCGCCTGCCCGTTATGGATGTCAACAAGATAGGCGATGGCTTGCAGGATGTAGTAGGAGAACCCGATGGGCAGGAGCAGGTTGAGCGCTTCGGGCGGGACCGATTGGCCTGCGAGGCTGGCGAGACGCGGACCGTACGGGCCGGAGAGGAGTTTGAGGGCGAGCAGGCTGGCGACGTTGATGCCGATGCCCAGCGCCAGCCAACCGCGTGATGCGACTTTGCGTCCCAGCCAATAGTTGATGGCGGTGACAATAAATAGTACGAGTGCAAATTCCCAACTGATCGATACATAAAAAAAATACGACGCCAGGAGGAGCCAGATATTCTGCGCTTTGCGCGCCAGAAAATAATAGACAGCGAGCGTGACCGCGGAAAAGGCGAGGAAGGGCAGGGAGATGATCTGCATGTTATTTGAAAAACCCTTCGTTTTCGGCCATCTGTTCGCCGAGCCATTGGCTGAATGTGACCGCGCCATCGCGGTTGAGATGGAGCCAGTCGTACCAGTGCTGTCTGGGAATCTGGCTGGAGATTACATCCGTGCGCCAGAAGGGAATGTTATTCGTCTCCAGAATTTCCAACAGTGTTGGGAGATAATCGTTTTCGTAGGCTCGCCAAATTTCCGCATCCGATCCATCTGGTTCGCGGAAATTGGGACCTTCGACCAGGATGATGTTCACGCCTTTTTCGCGCAGGGAGAGGAAGCGTTCCACGTTTTGCCTGCCGCGCGGATTTTTCCATGTTTTGCTCAGGCGTTCCGGCCGCATGGTCAGGTTGGCGATGTATGGTTCGCGGATACCGAGCGCGGGTTGAAATCCTTGCGACGTGAGCCAGCGGACTTCCTCTGCCATTTTCAGGCGGTTGGGCGTCACCAGCCAGTAACGCCAGGCGATGAAATAACGCCAGGCATAAGAATTGTTGACCAGCCAGCCTTCAATGGAAGAGTCGCCGCGATTGTATTTGACCCAGTCAATATCTTCGAGAAAACTTACATTGGCGATCGCGTCGTTGATGTCTCTGGGAAGCACGGCATACACAATTGTCTTCGGATGAAATCTCGCGATCACAGAATTTGCGATGGCGGTGGCGGTTTCAATGGTCATGGCGGGCAGGCCGAGGTTGTAACAGTGAACGTTTTCCCCCGTCTGCTCGCGATAAACCCGTTCGATGATCTCAGGGTCAATGTCCGAGTTGGCAACAGAACTGCCGAGGATGAGACAGTCAAGTTTGCCATCGCGGCGGAATTGCTGTTCGAGCGCGAAGATTTTCGCGTCCATGAGGAAACTGTCCGCGTTGATGGATGGCGCGGGGAGGAGATGTCCCAGCGGAGAGCGGGCGATGATTTCCGCGGCAAACAGGACGAGGGGAATGGTGAGAAAAAAATAGAGAATCCCGCGCAGGAAGGGCGACGGCGCGGAGATTTTTACCTGGAGGGTTTCGCGGGAAAATAATGACATTTTAAATTGGGACGCGGAGAACGCGAATATGCGCGGATGAACATGGAATATTTTTTTGTTATCCGCACTCGTCCGCGTCCAGATGAATTAATCCCGATCCACATCATGAGAGTTGGACTCACGGATGCCTGCGGGGGTAATTTCAATGAACTCGGCATTGGCCTGCAACTCGAGGATATTATGCGCGCCACCGTAACTCAAGCCAGAGCGCAGTCCGCCCACGAGTTGGTGGAGTATCTCGCTGACGTTGCCGCGGTAGGGGACAACTGCTTCCACTCCTTCCGGCACGACCTTTGACCAGTCTTCCGCGTCTTCGGCGGATTCGTCTTCGCCGCGTTCGGACATGCGTCGGTCCATGGTCGCGCCGAGGGAGGCCATGCCGCGCACCACTTTTACTTTTTTACCATCGCGCAGGACGGGTGAACCCGGCGCTTCGTCGCACCCCGCGAACAGGCCGCCGATCATAACGGTTTCCGCTCCTGCCGCGAGCGCCTTGACAAGGTCGCCTGGTGTGCGGATGCCGCCGTCCGCGATGAGGGGAATGTCGCGGCCAGAATCTTTCACGCCCGCGGCGCTGTCGAGGATGGCAGTCAACTGCGGGACGCCGAAGCCTGTCACGATGCGCGTGGTGCAGATGGAGCCCGGGCCGATGCCAACTTTGATGGCGTCCGCGCCTGCTTCGGACAGTTCACGCGCGCCCTCGCGCGAAGCCACATTTCCTGCGATGATCTGCACACTGGGGAATTCGGCGCGCAGGGACTTGACCATGTTGATGCAGTGATCCGCGTGACCGTGTGCGATGTCCAGCACAAGCACGTCCGCGCCTGCATCGAGCAGGGCGGAAGCGCGCTCACGTTCGCGCGTTGTGACTCCAATCGCCGCGCCGACGCGCAGGCGCCCCTTTCCGTCAGTAGTGACGTCAGGTGTTTGATTCAGTTTGATGAGATCGTGCGCGGTGATCAATCCGATGAGATTGTCGGCATCATCCAGCACGGGCAATTTTTCGATGCGATGTTTGTAAAGCAGTTCGCGAGCTTGTTCCACGCTGACATCAGGTTTGGCGGTGACGAGTCGCGCGCGCGGCGTCATCGCCGGGCGGATGGACTTCATCGAAGCGGGAGCCAGCATCAGGTCCCGCTGAGAGACGAGTCCGATGAGTCTGCCTGTCTCGTCCACCACGATCAGCGCGCCGACCTTGTGGCGATCCATCAGTCCACGCGCCTGTTCCAATGTCGCGTCGGGCTGGATGTTGTACGGGTGCTCGATGATGAATCCCTGCGCGCGTTTGACGGTTTTCACTTCGCGCACCTGCTGTTCGATGGTCATGAAACGATGCAGGATGCCGATGCCGCCCGCGCGTGCCATCGCAATTGCCATCCTCGCCTCGGTGACCGTGTCCATGTTGGCACTCATGATGGGGATTTTGATTCGGATATTTTCGGTGAGGCGTGTGGATGTGTCTACGTCCTGGCGCGATTGAATCGCGGAGCGACGCGGGATCAGCAAAACGTCATCGAAGGTTAAACCTTTAGTGGGTCGGATTTTCATGGGAACTCCTACTTTCTTCGATACCGCCGCCCTCCCGAAGGACATCGGGACGATGTGAGCGGAGCGAAGCGTGGTCGAAGGGCAGTTATACAGAAAACGCGCGTTGCTTTAATCAACCGTCCTTCGACTGCGGGTCTCGATACGCTTCGCTACTCGACCCATCGCTCAGGACTGTGGTTTGAATCAATCAGGCACGCCCGCAGGTTTGATATCTTTCAAATTCAATTGCAGGTTGGTGCGTCCGTTATATTCGTTGGCTTCAAAAGTATACAATACGTCCACCATCGGCGGCAGGTCTGGGAGCAGGTCGCCGAGGCGGAACCCAATGGCGTCCACGGTGACATGTCCATCGGTGAGCGACAGTTTCAAATGTTTGCTGTCTGCTCCAACGGTGCGCTTGCTTTGTACTTTAACTTTGCGCGAAATAAAAACCGGCTCGGGATTTCCATATCCTGTGGGTTGGATTCCTTCGAGTTGTTTGAGCAGGTCAAAGGTCAGACGCGAGAGCGGGACTTCCGCGTCGGCGGACATGCTGTGACGGAGGTCGCGACCATCCAACTCCCGCTTCGCAATGGACCTGAGGCGGTTGACCAGTTCGAAGAGGTTTTCGTTGCGGACGGTGAATCCCGCCGCGGCCGCGTGGCCTCCATGACGGACGAGGAGGTCGGCGCATTCATCGAGGGCGCGCGTGATGTGGAATTCAGGAATGGAGCGGCACGAACAACGCGTGGTCTCTTCGCCGTAGTGACCGACGACCGCGGGACGATAGTAGGTTTCGGTGAGACGCGAGGCCGCCAGTCCCACAACGCCATGGTTGAAATCGGGGTGAACGGCAAAAAGCAAAGGAGCGTCATTTTGCCCGTCGAGCGCGAGCGCTTCGGCCTGTGTCTGGATTTCCTTCGTCAGTTTTTGGCGTTCCACATTTTGCTGGTTCAATTTTAGCGCGAGGTCGCCCGCTTCTTTGACGTCGGTTGTGGTCAGCAGTTGGAAGGAAGCCAGCGCAGATTCCAACCGTCCCGATGCGTTGAGCCGCGGCCCGAGCGTGAAGCCGATGGTCTGTGCGTTGGCTTTTTTTAAGTCCGCGCCCGCTACATTTGCCAGCGAGAACAATCCCTGACGGGTTGTCTCGCGCATCTGTTGCAGTCCCCTGCGGACGAGGGCGCGGTTTTCGCCTGTCAGCGGAGCAAGGTCCGCGACGGTGCCGAGGGCAACGAGATCAAGGTAATCGTTTAGACGGGGACGGTAGACGGTGGATGGTGGACGGTCTTCGGTCAACGGTCCGCTGTCCTGTATCAGCGCCTCCGCGATCTTGTACGCAATGCCCACGCCCGCGAGATATTTTTCGGGATATGCGTCGCCGTCTTGTTTTGGGTTGAGAACGGCCAGCGCGTCGGGGAGAATGCCCGAAGGTTCGTGATGGTCAGAGATAATGAGATCCAGCCCCAGGTCCCGCGCGTGGCGGGCTTCGTCGGGTGAGCGGACGCCACAGTCCACGGTGATGACCAGTTTGACGCCGTCGTTCGCGAGCGCGGTCAGGGCCT
>JAYRVQ010000236.1:0-3797 GCA_041918465.1 Anaerolineales bacterium | reverse complement strand
CGGGGACAGGTTGAAGCGCCAGTCCACCAGTCCGCGCACGGGCAGGGTGGGGGTGAACTCCAGGTCCATCACCGCCGCGTCCTTTTGGCGGACAGAGGCCAGGTGCGGGCGGATGGCCTCCGAAACGGGAGCCAGCACATCGTCCACGCGATGACCGAGGATGTCCTGCGCGGCCTGTCCCAGAATCTTTTCCGCGGCGCGGTTGGCAAGCGTCACCTTCTCCTGCACATCCATCGTGATGACGCCGCTGGTGATGGAGGCAAAGACATTTTCCATCAGGTTCTTGAGGCCGGTCACTTCGGCCAGCGTGCGTTTGAGCGAGGAGAACAGGCGCGCATTTTCGATGGCGACCGCGGCCTGGTTGGCGAATGCAGACAGGAGGTCGCGCTCGGTCTCGCTGAAGATGCCCGAGCGGATGCGGTTGTCGGCGTAGATGACGCCGATCAGGTCGTTCTTGACTTTGAGCGGCACGCACAAAATGGAGCGCAGGTTAAAGGCGATGATGCTTTCCTGCGCGCTCAGGCGCGGGTCTTCCTGCGCGTTGGTGGTGAGGATGGCCTCGCCCGTCTCCGCTACTTTTTGTATGACGGTGCGGCTGACGGCCGCTTCGGTGGAACTGATGGATTCTTTTTCCCAGTTGCGCGCCACATGCGGGACGAGATTGCCCTGTTCATCCTTGAGCATGAGGAAGCCGCGCTCGGCGCGCGAGAGTCCCACGATGCTGTCCATCACGGTGCGCAGGACTTCATCGAGTTCGAGCGTGGAGTTGACAACCTGCCCGATCTCGGTCAGCGCGAGCAGGTGACGGTATTGCGTCTCTGTGGTGGAGATGAGTTTGGAGAGACGCTCCAGTTCGAGGTCAGCCTGCGTCAGCCCGTTGAGCGCGCCGGTGCGGAATTCAAAACGCGCCACCTGTAAAGCGGCGCGCGTATTTTGAATGACCTGGCGCAGGGCGGTCAACTGTTCGGCAATGGCGGCAGGGCGGGTATTTTCGAGAGCCATGGAAGTTCGTGCTATTGTATCACCAGCGTACATTATTGTTCGCGCGGCGTATGGCGGCTTTCAATCCCAACCAGAGCAGGCGCAGGCTGGCGCGGCGCGCGCGGTGAATGTCTCCTCCGCGCGGTGTGTATTGCGCGGAATGATATTCTCTTAAGAGGTCTTCGATCTCATCTTCCGCCTCGGGCAGGATTTCTCTCAGTGACCGCGCGCGTTCGGCAGGAGTCCAATGCGGAGCAGGGGACTCTCCCAACCAGCGCAGACTTAAATTGACGGGATGGAAAGCGCGCTCGAACGGATCCGCCAGCACGAACAGCGCCGCGTTCCGGACCCAGGCCAGATTCCGTTCCCCGCGCCGCTCGGTGGCTGATAGAACGTACTCCGCGGCGCGCGTCGCCAGCGCGAATTTGCGGTCAACGAAAAATATTCCAACAGCGAAGATAAACAGGGCGGCAGTCCACAGGAGAATCTTCAGCCAGAGGCTCGTCAGGGTGGTATCGGTGGCCGTTTCCTCGGGCGGAATTTCGGGGGTAATTTCCTCGGGCGTCTCCTCCGCGTCCGGCGCGGGGACAACTGGCAGGTCCGATAGAGGCGTGGCAGGTCGGATGAGCGGGGCCTGGTTGCCAGTCGGCTCGAATTCCACCCATCCGATTCCGGGGAAGTAGACTTCCGGCCAGGCGTGTGTATGTTTGCGAAAGACGGTGAATTCCTGTTCGGGGATTTCGGTCTCGCCGGGTCTTTGGATGCCTTGTGTGGCCTCGCCTTGTGCGAAGCCCACAGCCAGCCGGGCGGGGATTCCCAGCGAGCGGAGCATGAGCACTTCAGCGGTGGCGTAGTAGTTGCAGTAACCCTGCTGGCCCTCGAAGAGGAGCCATTCCATGATGTCTGTGCCTTTGGGCGGCAGGGTGACGGTGGGCTGGTAATCGATCAGGCCGCGCAGGACGGTGGTGACGGTCTGGACTTTATCGTAGGGATTGGTTAATCCAAATGTGATCTGGGAGGCGTAGTTACGCACTTTGGGCGAGAAATTTTCAGGCAGTTGCAAATAGCGTTCCGTCCATTCGGGGTAATCCTGTCCGGCGGCGCGCAATTCCAGGATGGACGGGTTTGCCATGGCGGATCGCACGCGGTAGGTTTCGCCGGGTTCAAGGAACGGGAAGGTTTGTAGCACGATCACATCCTGCGTTCCATCCGCGATGGGAAACGAGGTCACGTCCGCGGGACGGCTGACCCACAACGGCTGGGCTGGCAGGGATAGGACAGCCTGTCCCTGCGTGAAGGATGTGACGGTGAATTCATATTCTTTTCGTTCTGCCACATCCGGCAGGGAGAGTTCGTTGCCCTCGGGAGAAAACTCTCCTGTCACCGTGGTGGACTCGCTCCAGCCTCCGTTTTGATATTGATCGTACACCCGGGCGCGCCAATATAAACGCGGCAGGTCCAACGCGTCGGCGGGCGCGGTGACTTTGAACACCAGGTCACTGCCTTGCGCGGCCTTGTTCCCCAGCGGCATGGCACTGCGGAAATATTCCACGCGTTCGGCCGCGCTCTCGCCTTCCAACGCGTCGAAGGCGCGGCTCAGGCGGTCGCGTGTGGCGCGCCACGGCTGGGTGGCATCCTGCCATCTCTGCTCGAGTGTGGGCGGACCAATGAAATTCAACGGCAAATTCCACGTCAGCAGAATCAACGCGGCCGCGGCAGCCAGCGCGCCCATGGTCAGGTCGGGGCCGGTCTCGGGCGAGACCTGCAATCCGCGTTCCGTCCAGCCCACGCGGTCACGTAGGTATTTGCCGCGCCCGATCAGTCCCAACGCGGCGAAGAGGAAAATGGCGACGATCCATATTTTTTGCGGGTCGCCCCGGTCAAATTGATGGATGACCAGCATCGCCAGTCCCGCGGGCAGGATGGCCGCCAGCGTTCTGTTGTGGCGCGCCAGTTGATATCCCGATACCAGCGCGATGAACCAATATAATATGCCGATGAGGGCGATGAAGAACAGCGGGTCTTTTACAGGCTTGTCCGCCGCGAACTCACTGATGGAAAAGAGCAATCGTCCACCCACGCCCATCAATCGTTCCCCGATGTAAATATCGTTTTCGTAGAAGGCCATCAACTGGCGCGGGATGAAGACGAGCGTGTATCCCAACGCCAGCCAGAACGCGCCGCGTTTTCCAAAACGGCTCGCGCCCAGCATCAATCCAAGGATGGCCGCGGCCGCGGCCAGGTTGATCACGTAACCGAGATTATCCGTCCAATCGGTGACGGTCAACCGCCAGACCGAGACCAGCATGGCCAGCAGGAACAAGGCCGCAGACGGGAAATCCCACCAGTGGGAAGGTGACTTTTCCATATACTGAGTGTACAATGGAAGATACATCCCCGTCAAATCAAAAGGAGCTTCTCATGGATGGTTTCCTCTCCTCCCTCATCGCGGTTAATATTGCTTTTCAAGGATTGGGTGACTGGTTGACAGCTCCCATGCAATTTTTCTCCTTTCTCGGTTCGGAGGATTTCTTCCTCATTGCCCTGCCGCTGGTCTACTGGTGTCTCGATGCCGCGCTTGGCCTGCGCATCGGCGTGATGTTGCTAGTCACACAGGGACTCACGCCTCTTTTTAAGATGGCGTTTCATGGAGCGCGTCCCTATTGGGTGAGTACCAGCGTTGAAGGACTGGCCTCCGAGACGGGTTTTGGCGTCCCCTCTGGACATTCGCTGACCGCGGCCGGGGTGTGGGGCATCGCGGCAGACGGTCTCAAACGGACCTGGGCCTGGGTCGCCGCTTCGATGGTCATTCTTCT